>NZ_JAMBOQ010000132.1 GCF_023715685.1 Priestia aryabhattai | reverse complement strand
CCTTGTGCCTTTACACTCTACGAATGATTTCCAACCATTCTGAGGGAACCTTTGGGCGCCTCCGTTACATTTTAGGAGGCGACCGCCCCAGTCAAACTGCCCACCTGACACTGTCTCCCGGCCCGATTAGGGCCGCGGGTTAGAATTTCAATACAGCCAGGGTAGTATCCCACCGACGCCTCCACCGAAGCTAGCGCTCCGG
>NZ_JAMBOQ010000131.1 GCF_023715685.1 Priestia aryabhattai | reverse complement strand
CCCCCCCCCCCCCCCCCCCCCCCCCCCCCCCCCCCCCCCCCCCCCCCCCCCCCCCCCCCCCCCCCCCCCCCCCCCCCCCCCCCCCCCCCCCCCCCCCCCCCCCCCCCCCCCCCCCCCCCCCCCCCCCCCCCCCCCCCCCCCCCCCCCCCCCCCCCCCCCCCCCCCCCCCCCCCCCCCCCCCCCCCCCCCCCCCCCCCCCCCCCCCCCCCC
>NZ_JAMBOQ010000130.1 GCF_023715685.1 Priestia aryabhattai | reverse complement strand
TGAACGTAAGAAGCGGAGCAGGTACCAACTATGCAGCTATTGGAAGTGTGACCAAAGGCCAGAAGCTGTCCGTGGTGAGCAAAAGCGGAAGCTGGTACAAAATTAACTACAACGGCCGCACAGGCTACGTAAGCAGCGATTATGTACAAGCATCAGGAGCAACTCCACCAGCAGAAAGCACAACCTACATAGTAACGGCAAGCAAGCTGAAC
>NZ_JAMBOQ010000129.1 GCF_023715685.1 Priestia aryabhattai | reverse complement strand
CTTTCAATCATCTCCCATGAAGGAGAAGATCCTATCCGGTATTAGCTTCGGTTTCCCGAAGTTATCCCAGTCTTACAGGTAGGTTGCCCACGTGTTACTCACCCGTCCGCCGCTAACGTCATAGAAGCAAGCTTCTAATCAGTTCGCTCGACTTGCATGTATTAGGCACGCCGCCAGCGTTCATCCTGAGCCAGGATCAAACTCTCCGAAGAAAT
>NZ_JAMBOQ010000128.1 GCF_023715685.1 Priestia aryabhattai | reverse complement strand
TCTCCTCGCCTACCTGTGTCGGTTTGCGGTACGGGCACCTCCCGCCTCGCTAGAGGCTTTTCTTGGCAGTGTGGAATCAGGAACTTCGGTACTATAGTTCCCTCGTCATCACAGCTCAGCCTTAATGATGAGCGGATTTGCCTACTCATCAGCCTAACTGCTTGAACGCGCATATCCAGCAGCGCGCTTACCCTATCCTACTGCGTCCCCCCATTACTCAAACG
>NZ_JAMBOQ010000127.1 GCF_023715685.1 Priestia aryabhattai | reverse complement strand
ATTAATTTCATATATGTGCGGAAGTAGTTCAGTGGTAGAACACCACCTTGCCAAGGTGGGGGTCGCGAGTTCGAACCTCGTCTTCCGCTCCACATATATAAGTCCTGCCGGGGTGGTGGAATTGGCAGACACACAGGACTTAAAATCCTGCGGTAGGTGACTACCGTGCCGGTTCAAGTCCGGCCCTCGGCACCATTTTAATAAGCGCCCGTAGCTCAATTGGATA
>NZ_JAMBOQ010000126.1 GCF_023715685.1 Priestia aryabhattai | reverse complement strand
ATTCTCTCCTCGCCTCCCTGTGTCGGATAGCGGAACGGGCACCTCCCGCCTCGCTAGCGGCTTTTCTTCGCAGTGTGGAATCAGGAACTTCGGTACAATAATTCCCTCGTCATCACAGCTCAGCCTTAATGATGAGCGGATTTGCCTACTCATCAGCCTAACTGCTTGAACGCGCATATCCAGCAGCGCGCTTACCCTATCCTACTGCGTCCCCCCATTACTCAAACG
>NZ_JAMBOQ010000125.1 GCF_023715685.1 Priestia aryabhattai | reverse complement strand
AGTATCAAGATCCGAATCACAATTTGATGAAGTATCAAGATCTGAATCACGATTTGATGAAGTATCAGGATCTGAATCACAATTTGATGAAGTATCAAGATCTGAATCACGATTTGATGAAGTATCAAGATCTGAATCACGATTTGATGAAGTATCAAGATCTGAATCACGATTTGATGAAGTATCAAGATCCGAATCACAATTTGATGAAGTATCAAGATCTGAATCACGATTTGA
>NZ_JAMBOQ010000124.1 GCF_023715685.1 Priestia aryabhattai | reverse complement strand
ATTGGTGGAGCCTAGCGGGATCGAACCGCTGACCTCCTGCGTGCAAGGCAGGCGCTCTCCCAGCTGAGCTAAGGCCCCATAAATGGTCGGGAAGACAGGATTCGAACCTGCGACCCCTTGGTCCCAAACCAAGTGCTCTACCAAGCTGAGCTACTTCCCGTTTATGGCGCGCCCGAGAGGAGTCGAACCCCTAACCTTTTGATCCGTAGTCAAACGCTCTATCCAATTGAGCTACGGGCGCTT
>NZ_JAMBOQ010000123.1 GCF_023715685.1 Priestia aryabhattai | reverse complement strand
GCGTAAAACGAAAAAAACGAAAGCAAACAGGGCAACCTTATCAGGTTGCAGAGAATGTATTAAATCGTGAGTTTCAAGCTGATCGTCCTCTTCAGAAATTAGTAACTGATATAACCTACTTGCCTTTTGGACCTAAACAGTTGTATCTTTCAAGTATTCAAGATTTATTTAATGGGGAAATCATTGCGTATTCGATTGGTGATTATCAAAACGTAGAATTTGTCTTAGATACGTTAAGCCAACTTCCTTCTT
>NZ_JAMBOQ010000122.1 GCF_023715685.1 Priestia aryabhattai | reverse complement strand
ATTCTCTCCTCGCCTACCTGTGTCGGTTTGCGGTACGGGCACCTCCCGCCTCGCTAGAGGCTTTTCTTGGCAGTGTGGAATCAGGAACTTCGGTACTATAGTTCCCTCGTCATCACAGCTCAGCCTTAATGATGAGCGGATTTGCCTACTCATCAGCCTAACTGCTTGAACGCGCATATCCAGCAGCGCGCTTACCCTATCCTACTGCGTCCCCCCATTACTCAAACGGCGGGGAGGTGGTACAGGAATATCA
>NZ_JAMBOQ010000121.1 GCF_023715685.1 Priestia aryabhattai | reverse complement strand
AAGGTTCGAGTCCTTCATGGCTCACCATTTATATTCACACGCGGGTGTGGCGGAATTGGCAGACGCGCTAGACTTAGGATCTAGTGTCTTACGACGTGGGGGTTCAAGTCCCTTCACCCGCATCTTTTATTAATTTCATATATGTGCGGAAGTAGTTCAGTGGTAGAACACCACCTTGCCAAGGTGGGGGTCGCGAGTTCGAACCTCGTCTTCCGCTCCACATATATAAGTCCTGCCGGGGTGGTGGAATTGGCA
>NZ_JAMBOQ010000120.1 GCF_023715685.1 Priestia aryabhattai | reverse complement strand
AAGGTTCGAGTCCTTCATGGCTCACCATTTATATTCACACGCGGGTGTGGCGGAATTGGCAGACGCGCTAGACTTAGGATCTAGTGTCTTACGACGTGGGGGTTCAAGTCCCTTCACCCGCATCTTTCATTAATTTCATATATGTGCGGAAGTAGTTCAGTGGTAGAACACCACCTTGCCAAGGTGGGGGTCGCGAGTTCGAACCTCGTCTTCCGCTCCACATATATAAGTCCTGCCGGGGTGGTGGAATTGGCA
>NZ_JAMBOQ010000119.1 GCF_023715685.1 Priestia aryabhattai | reverse complement strand
AGTCGCCTGGGCCTATTCACTGCGGCTCTCTCGGGCTATACACCCTACCAGAGCACCCCTTCTCCCGAAGTTACGGGGTCATTTTGCCGAGTTCCTTAACGAGAGTTCTCTCGATCACCTTAGGATTCTCTCCTCGCCTACCTGTGTCGGTTTGCGGTACGGGCACCTCCCGCCTCGCTAGAGGCTTTTCTTGGCAGTGTGGAATCAGGAACTTCGGTACTATAGTTCCCTCGTCATCACAGCTCAGCCTTAATG
>NZ_JAMBOQ010000118.1 GCF_023715685.1 Priestia aryabhattai | reverse complement strand
GAGGCGACCGCCCCAGTCAAACTGCCCACCTGACACTGTCTCCCGGCCCGATTAGGGCCGCGGGTTAGAATTTCAATACAGCCAGGGTAGTATCCCACCGACGCCTCCACCGAAGCTAGCGCTCCGGTTTCTCAGGCTCCTACCTATCCTGTACAAGCTGTACCAAAATTCAATATCAGGCTACAGTAAAGCTCCACGGGGTCTTTCCGTCCTGTCGCGGGTAACCTGCATCTTCACAGGTACTATAATTTCACC
>NZ_JAMBOQ010000117.1 GCF_023715685.1 Priestia aryabhattai | reverse complement strand
GGAGAGTTTGATCCTGGCTCAGGATGAACGCTGGCGGCGTGCCTAATACATGCAAGTCGAGCGAACTGATTAGAAGCTTGCTTCTATGACGTTAGCGGCGGACGGGTGAGTAACACGTGGGCAACCTACCTGTAAGACTGGGATAACTTCGGGAAACCGAAGCTAATACCGGATAGGATCTTCTCCTTCATGGGAGATGATTGAAAGATGGTTTCGGCTATCACTTACAGATGGGCCCGCGGTGCATTAGCTAGT
>NZ_JAMBOQ010000116.1 GCF_023715685.1 Priestia aryabhattai | reverse complement strand
CACCCCGGAAGGGGAGTGAAAGAGATCCTGAAACCGTGTGCCTACAAGTAGTCAGAGCCCGTTAACGGGTGATGGCGTGCCTTTTGTAGAATGAACCGGCGAGTTACGATCCCATGCAAGGTTAAGCCGATAAGGCGGAGCCGCAGCGAAAGCGAGTCTGAATAGGGCGTTTAGTATGTGGTCGTAGACCCGAAACCAGGTGATCTACCCATGTCCAGGGTGAAGTTCAGGTAACACTGAATGGAGGCCCGAACC
>NZ_JAMBOQ010000115.1 GCF_023715685.1 Priestia aryabhattai | reverse complement strand
CTTGGTCCCAAACCAAGTGCTCTACCAAGCTGAGCTACTTCCCGTTTATGGCGCGCCCGAGAGGAGTCGAACCCCTAACCTTTTGATCCGTAGTCAAACGCTCTATCCAATTGAGCTACGGGCGCTTTATATGGAGCGGAAGACGAGGTTCGAACTCGCGACCCCCACCTTGGCAAGGTGGTGTTCTACCACTGAACTACTTCCGCTTATTAAAATGAGCCATGAAGGACTCGAACCTTCGACCCTCTGATTAAAAG
>NZ_JAMBOQ010000114.1 GCF_023715685.1 Priestia aryabhattai | reverse complement strand
CTAGTAAGATCCCTGAAAGATGATCAGGTTGATAGGTCAGAGGTGGAAGCGTGGCGACATGTGTAGCTGACTGATACTAATCGATCGAGGACTTAACCAAACTTTAAAAGCGTAAGCTTTACTCAGCGAACTGTTATCTAGTTTTGAGAGAGCAATCTCTTGTCTGGTGGCGATAGCGAAGAGGTCACACCCGTTCCCATACCGAACACGGAAGTTAAGCTCTTTAGCGCCAATGGTAGTTGGGACTTTGTCCCTGTGA
>NZ_JAMBOQ010000113.1 GCF_023715685.1 Priestia aryabhattai | reverse complement strand
TTGGGACCAAGGGGTCGCAGGTTCGAATCCTGTCTTCCCGACCATTTATGGGGCCTTAGCTCAGCTGGGAGAGCGCCTGCCTTGCACGCAGGAGGTCAGCGGTTCGATCCCGCTAGGCTCCACCAATCGGAATTTTGAACTTTGAAAACTGAACAAAGCGACAAACGTCAACGTTAAATTTTATTTTTTTAATTGAGCAAGTCAAACATTTCTTCGGAGAGTTTGATCCTGGCTCAGGATGAACGCTGGCGGCGTGCCTAA
>NZ_JAMBOQ010000112.1 GCF_023715685.1 Priestia aryabhattai | reverse complement strand
AACGAGAGTTCTCTCGATCACCTTAGGATTCTCTCCTCGCCTACCTGTGTCGGTTTGCGGTACGGGCACCTCCCGCCTCGCTAGAGGCTTTTCTTGGCAGTGTGGAATCAGGAACTTCGGTACTATAGTTCCCTCGTCATCACAGCTCAGCCTTAATGATGAGCGGATTTGCCTACTCATCAGCCTAACTGCTTGAACGCGCATATCCAGCAGCGCGCTTACCCTATCCTACTGCGTCCCCCCATTACTCAAACGGCGGGGAGGTGGTACAGGAATATCA
>NZ_JAMBOQ010000111.1 GCF_023715685.1 Priestia aryabhattai | reverse complement strand
CGATTGGAATTTCTCCGCTACCCACACCTCATCCCCGCACTTTTCAACGTGCGTGGGTTCGGGCCTCCATTCAGTGTTACCTGAACTTCACCCTGGACATGGGTAGATCACCTGGTTTCGGGTCTACAACCACATACTAAACGCCCTATTCAGACTCGCTTTCGCTACGGCTCCGCCTTATCAGCTTAACCTTGCATGGGATCGTAACTCGCCGGTTCATTCTACAAAAGGCACGCCATCACCCGTTAACGGGCTCTGACTACTTGTAGGCACACGGTTTCAGGATCTCTTTCA
>NZ_JAMBOQ010000110.1 GCF_023715685.1 Priestia aryabhattai | reverse complement strand
CCTACTCTCACAGGGACAAAGTCCCAACTACCATTGGCGCTAAAGAGCTTAACTTCCGTGTTCGGTATGGGAACGGGTGTGACCTCTTCGCTATCGCCACCAGACATATTATATTATACATGATTTCTAAAAGAAAGCAAGACTTTTTAAAAAGTTTTGTTCTTTCAAAACTAGATAACAGTTCGCTGAGTAAAGCTTACGCTTTTAAATTTTGGTTAAGTCCTCGATCGATTAGTATCAGTCAGCTACACATGTCGCCACGCTTCCACCTCTGACCTATCAACCTGATCATCTTTCAGGGATCTTACTAGCTTGCGCTATGGGAAATCTCATCTTG
>NZ_JAMBOQ010000109.1 GCF_023715685.1 Priestia aryabhattai | reverse complement strand
TATAATATGTCTGGTGGCGATAGCGAAGAGGTCACACCCGTTCCCATACCGAACACGGAAGTTAAGCTCTTTAGCGCCAATGGTAGTTGGGACTTTGTCCCTGTGAGAGTAGGACGTTGCCAGGCTGGAAAAGATCTCTCTTTTCTTTTAAAAAAGTTGTTGACATGACGTTGATAACTTGATAAGATAGTAAAGTCGCTTAAGAGCGGCGGTTGAACTTTGAAAACTGAACAAAGCGACAAACGTCAACGTTAAATTTTATTTTTTTAATTGAGCAAGTCAAACATTTCTTCGGAGAGTTTGATCCTGGCTCAGGATGAACGCTGGCGGCGTGCCTAA
>NZ_JAMBOQ010000108.1 GCF_023715685.1 Priestia aryabhattai | reverse complement strand
GGCGATAGCGAAGAGGTCACACCCGTTCCCATACCGAACACGGAAGTTAAGCTCTTTAGCGCCAATGGTAGTTGGGACTTTGTCCCTGTGAGAGTAGGACGTTGCCAGGCAATGAATAAGACCCCTTTTTATGCTCTTGCAAAAGAGTCTAGGGGTTTTTTATTTGGCTCATTTATAAAAACCTTATATACACAATGAATATTGTATATGATATGTGGAGGATTAGCTCAGCTGGGAGAGCACCTGCCTTACAAGCAGGGGGTCGGCGGTTCGATCCCGTCATCCTCCACCACCGTGCCGGTGTAGCTCAACTGGTAGAGCAACTGACTTGTAATCAGTAG
>NZ_JAMBOQ010000107.1 GCF_023715685.1 Priestia aryabhattai | reverse complement strand
GCCTGGCAACGTCCTACTCTCACAGGGACAAAGTCCCAACTACCATTGGCGCTAAAGAGCTTAACTTCCGTGTTCGGTATGGGAACGGGTGTGACCTCTTCGCTATCGCCACCAGACATATTATATTATACATGATTTTTAAAAGAAAGCAAGACTTTTTTTGAAAAGTTTTGTTCTCTCAAAACTAGATAACAGTTCGCTCAGTAAAACTTACACTTTTAAAGTTTGGTTAAGTCCTCGATCGATTAGTATCAGTCAGCTACACATGTCGCCACGCTTCCACCTCTGACCTATCAACCTGATCATCTTTCAGGGATCTTACTAGCTTGCGCTATGGGAAAT
>NZ_JAMBOQ010000106.1 GCF_023715685.1 Priestia aryabhattai | reverse complement strand
GATGATTGGGGTGAAGTCGTAACAAGGTAGCCGTATCGGAAGGTGCGGCTGGATCACCTCCTTTCTAAGGATTTTTACATGACGTACGTTTTGACACTTTGTTCAGTTTTGAGAGTTCAATCTCTCATTAAATGATTGCGCCTGCGATTACTCGGCGCAAAACTGCACGTAGATATCACAGTGATGTTCATCATGATGTGATTGAAGTCAGTTGTTTTGTTCTTTGAAAACTAGATAACAGTAATTGCTGAGGAAAAGTGAAACTTTTCTTTAATCAAACCAATAAATAACACAACAGTATGTTGTACCATTTATTCGCTAATGGTTAAGTTAGAAAGGGCGC
>NZ_JAMBOQ010000105.1 GCF_023715685.1 Priestia aryabhattai | reverse complement strand
CCTGCCTTACAAGCAGGGGGTCGGCGGTTCGATCCCGTCATCCTCCACCACCGTGCCGGTGTAGCTCAACTGGTAGAGCAACTGACTTGTAATCAGTAGGTTGGGGGTTCAAGTCCTCTTGCCGGCACCACTTATATCGGAGGGGTAGCGAAGTGGCTAAACGCGGCGGACTGTAAATCCGCTCCTTCGGGTTCGGCAGTTCGAATCTGCCCCCCTCCACCATTTTTATTGGGCTATCGCCAAGCGGTAAGGCAACGGATTTTGATTCCGTCATGCGTTGGTTCGAATCCAGCTAGCCCAGCCATAGAGAGCCATTAGCTCAGTTGGTAGAGCATCTGACTTTTAATCAGA
>NZ_JAMBOQ010000104.1 GCF_023715685.1 Priestia aryabhattai | reverse complement strand
CACCCGAAGTCGGTGGAGTAACCGTAAGGAGCTAGCCGCCTAAGGTGGGACAGATGATTGGGGTGAAGTCGTAACAAGGTAGCCGTATCGGAAGGTGCGGCTGGATCACCTCCTTTCTAAGGATTTTAGATGACGTACGTTTGTTGAATTTGTTCAGTTTTGAGAGAGTAATCTCTTAAAAACATTGTTCTTTGAAAACTAGATAACAGTAATTGCTGAGGAAAAGTGAAACTTTTCTTTTAATCAAACCAATAAATAACACAACAGTATGTTGTACCATTTATTCGCTAATGGTTAAGTTAGAAAGGGCGCACGGTGAATGCCTTGGCACTAGGAGCCGATGAAGGACGGGACTAACACCGATA
>NZ_JAMBOQ010000103.1 GCF_023715685.1 Priestia aryabhattai | reverse complement strand
CCTACTCTCACAGGGACAAAGTCCCAACTACCATTGGCGCTAAAGAGCTTAACTTCCGTGTTCGGTATGGGAACGGGTGTGACCTCTTCGCTATCGCCACCAGACATATTATATTATACATGATTTCTAAAAGAAAGCAAGACTTTTTTTAAAAAGTTTTGTTCTTTCAAAACTAGATAACAGTTCGCTGAGTAAAGCTTACGCTTTTAAAGTTTGGTTAAGTCCTCGATCGATTAGTATCAGTCAGCTACACATGTCGCCACGCTTCCACCTCTGACCTATCAACCTGATCATCTTTCAGGGATCTTACTAGCTTGCGCTATGGGAAATCTCATCTTGAGGGGGGCTTCATGCTTAGATGCTTTCAGCACTTATCCCGTC
>NZ_JAMBOQ010000102.1 GCF_023715685.1 Priestia aryabhattai | reverse complement strand
GCGTGATGGTGTCTTCGTTGAGATTGCGCATTGGGGTTTGTCTCCTGATGTCGTTCGATGGCGCGTTGACGTAACATTAATTCCTCCCCGAATCGTAAAAAAGTGGGTTTGGAGGAGTTTTGTTCTCCGCCAGGTGGAAGAATCGAACGCATGGACAAGTGGACGCAAATCGAGTTTTTCGTACAGGTGGCGGAGCTCGGCAGCCAGTCGAAGGCTGCCGAGCGGCTCGGCATGTCGAGCGCGGCGGCGAGCCGCTGCCTGAACGCGCTGGAAGAGCGGCTGGGCGCGCGGCTCGTCGAGCGGACCACGCGCCGGCTGTGGCTGACCGACGCCGGGCACGAGTACCACCGGCGTTGTGTCGCGATCCTCAACGAGCTGTCGGAAG
>NZ_JAMBOQ010000101.1 GCF_023715685.1 Priestia aryabhattai | reverse complement strand
AGTTCACCCATGCCGACAGGGGCCCCTTGCTATCGGAAGCTGACGGCGCCGCGGGCGGAGAGGAAAGCAAGCGGCCCGGCGCCCGCTCGGGCGTCATGAGCGGCTTGTTGTCGGCCGACGGATCGACGTGGTCACGCACCTGCTTGATCGGCGCGGCGGACTCGCTCGCGACCCGTTGCTGCGTAACATCCACACGGTGCTGTGCGTCGGTCACGATTTGGGGCATCGGCGTCGCAACATCCAGGGGTGTCGTATCCACTGGTCCAACCGCACCTGCAAAACGCTGGAACGACGCGGGGGCACTTGCACCAACGCCGGACTGGTTGCGTTGGTCCTGGCGAACGACGTCGATGCCGCTCGCAGGGAGAGTAGACCCATCACGAGC
>NZ_JAMBOQ010000100.1 GCF_023715685.1 Priestia aryabhattai | reverse complement strand
GCCGGGGAGTTGGCATTGTAGATCTCCGGGCGATATATTTTCTGAAACGTCTCCATCGTGCTGATGGTGGCGATCAGTTCCAGGCTGGTGTAATCGCTGAGCAGATCGCCGGTAAAATAAAAGGCCAACGGCGCGACGCTGTTTTTTGGCATAAAATAGCGTACCTGCAGACCCATTTTGCTGAAATAGCGCTCGGTCAGCGAGACGCCTTCCTGAGCATATTCAATGCCGAGGACCGGATGTTCGTTACCGGTGCGATGGTAAACATCTTTACTGGAGACGCTCAGGCAAATCACCGGCGCCTTGCTGAAGTTGGCGCGCCAGGCGCTGGATTGCACAAAATCCTTAAAGATATTGCCGTGCAACTCGCCAAAGTTTTCCGGTACGCTGAAGC
>NZ_JAMBOQ010000099.1 GCF_023715685.1 Priestia aryabhattai | reverse complement strand
CACCCGCATCCTGCCCGCGACGTTCGGCCAGGTGCCGAGGCGCGCGGCGCCGTTCCTGCCGATCGAAATCGTGCTGTGCCCGAAGTGGGTGCCGATCTCGATGTACACGGTCGCGTACTGGGCGCGCACGACGAAGGTGCCGCTGCTGGTGCTGTGCTCGCTGAAGGCGCGTGCGCGCAATCCGCGCAACGTCTCGATCCGCGAGCTGTTCGTCACGCCGCCGGAACAGGAACGCCGCTACTTCCCGCCCGCGCGCGGCATGCGCCGGCTGTTCCTCGCGCTCGACCGCGCGGTGCGGCATATCGAGCCGCTGATGCCGAAGCGCCTGCGGCAGCGCGCGATCCGGCATGCGCAAGCGTGGTGCGCGGAACGGATGAACGGCGAGGACGGGCTCGTCG
>NZ_JAMBOQ010000098.1 GCF_023715685.1 Priestia aryabhattai | reverse complement strand
ACCGTGAAGAACCCGAGGTCTTCGAGATCCTGGGTCAGACCGGCCTTCTCGTAGTAGTCGGTGACGACCTTCGAGCCCGGAGCCAGCGTGGTCTTGACCCACGGCTTGGCCTTGAGCCCCTTCTTCACCGCGTTGCGGGCCAGCAGGCCGGCCGCCAGCATGACCGAAGGGTTGGACGTGTTCGTGCACGAGGTGATCGCCGCGATCGTGACGGCGCCGTGGTCGAGCGTGAACTTCTCGCCGTCGGCCATGACCACCGGAGTCGGCTTGGAGCCGATGGTCGGCGCGTGACTGTGGTGGTGGTGGTGGTGCGCGCTGTACTCGTCGTCCGGTGAGTTGCCCGGCGGGTCCGACGCGGGGAACGACTCGGAGCCCTCGAGGTCGACGAGGTCGTGTTCGAC
>NZ_JAMBOQ010000097.1 GCF_023715685.1 Priestia aryabhattai | reverse complement strand
GTCACATCGAAGGCGACCAGGTCGTGCACTGGCAGGTCACGCTGAAGGTCGGCATGCGCATCGACGACTGACGCGCGCACCGCCGCACCCGCCGCGCCGCGATCCGGATCCGCGCAAGGCGGAGCCGTGCGGCGCCGCGCGCCCCGCATTGCATCCCGTTCGGGCCCCTTGTCGCGGCCCGGCCGCCGCGTGCCTGCGGGTATCCATCTCTTGACGCTGATTTCCGTTCATATTAAAAACGATATACCCCACCTGCCCCTCGATCAGCCCAGCCATATAAACCGGAGATAACATGAGTCAGCAACGCGAGGCGATCGACACGTACCTCTTGCGCGTCTTGCATACCTTGTTGATGGAGCGCAGCGTCACGCGCGCGGCCGTCAAACTGAACCAGTCGCAAC
>NZ_JAMBOQ010000096.1 GCF_023715685.1 Priestia aryabhattai | reverse complement strand
CTGCAGTGGCACGACGTTCTCGTCAGGATCGGGCTGGCGCTCGTCGCGGGTGGCCTGATCGGCTTCGATCGCAGCGAATCCGGCAAGACGGCCGGACTGCGCACGACGATCCTCGTCTGTCTCGCCGCGTGCCTGTCGATGCTGCAGGTCAATGCGCTGCTGCTGCAGGCGGGCAAGCCGGAGGGCGCGTTCTCGGTGCTCGACCTGATGCGGCTGCCGCTCGGCATCCTGACCGGGATGGGCTTCATCGGCGGCGGCGCGATCCTTCATCGCGACGGCCTGGTGTCCGGCGTCACCACGGCCGCGACGCTGTGGTTCGTGACGGTCATCGGGCTGTGCATCGGCGGCGGCCAGTTGTCGCTCGGCGCGCTCGGGCTGGTGCTCGCGCTGCTGGTCGTCTGGCC
>NZ_JAMBOQ010000095.1 GCF_023715685.1 Priestia aryabhattai | reverse complement strand
ATCGCGTCCTGCGCGAGCACGTCGACGCGCTCGTCGGTCGACGTCACGCGCACGGTCTGGTCCGCGAGAATCTCCATCGTCGACGCATGCGCCTCGACGCTCACCGGCCCTTCGCCCGCGATTGCCTTGAGCCCGCCCGCCACGCTGTACAAGCTCATCGCATCGCCCGTCGCCGCGGCCACGGTGGCACCGGCGCCCACATGCGCATCGCCTTGCGACGTCAGATGAACGTGCTGCGCCGCATACGACACCGCACTCTCCGGCGTCGTCACCACGATGTTCTCCGGCGACTCCATCAGCACCACGGGCGTCGCAAATCGCTCGACGGGATCGCCGCCGTCGCGCTGCGTCCCGGTCGGCTTGGTCGCGCTCTGACCACCCACGCTGCCCGCGTACTTGCCGTCC
>NZ_JAMBOQ010000094.1 GCF_023715685.1 Priestia aryabhattai | reverse complement strand
ATCTTCGCCTGCTCAGCCAGCTTCTGCGGGGTGGTCATGTGGCTCATCATGAGGAACCCCACCGCATCCATACCCAGCTCACGAGCAAAATCGAGATGCTGGCGGGATACATCGGCTTCCGTGCAATGCGTAGCCACGCGTACGACCCGTGCGCCGGCATCGAACGCATGCCGGAGATCATGGGTCGTGCCGATGCCGGGAATCAGCAGCGTCGCGATCTTCGCCTTCTTGACGCTTTGCGCCGCCGCCGCAATCCATTCGACATCGGTGTGAGCGCCGAATCCGTAGTTGAAGCTCGATCCCTGGAGCCCGTCCCCATGAGCAACCTCGATGCTGTCGACGCCGGCATCGTCGAGCGCCGCGGCAATCGCCCTGACATGGTCGACGCTGTATTGATGACGGATCGCATGGC
>NZ_JAMBOQ010000093.1 GCF_023715685.1 Priestia aryabhattai | reverse complement strand
CGTACTTCAACGATCCGCGCTACACGCCGTCGCTGATCCAGCAGGAACTCGTCAACGCGGGCTTCCTCGGACGCAAGTCCGGACGCGGCTTCTATTCGTATGCGGACGGCGCGACGCCGCCTGCCCCCGATCTCGAGCCGCCGCGCGCCGCGCCGGCGGACGTCGTGCTGTTTGCGCAGGAGGGCCCGGCCGCCGCGCTGCATGCGCGCTTCGTCGACCGTATCGCAGGCGCCCGTCAGGCCGGTGCGCAGCCGGACGATCTGCTGGCCACGGCCGGCCGCGCGTCGATCGCGCTGACCGATGGCCGGACGGCCACCGCGCGCGCCGCACAAACGGGCGTGGCGGAGCTCGTGCTCGTCGATCTCGCGCGCGATTACGCGCAGGCGGGGCTCGTCGCGCTGACCCGCGCGCT
>NZ_JAMBOQ010000092.1 GCF_023715685.1 Priestia aryabhattai | reverse complement strand
CCGTGACCAGCGAGAACGCGAGGAAGTTGACCGGCAGCCCCCAGAAATTGCCGCGCTTCACTTCGCCGAACGAGCGGCAGTAGCGCGAGAAATCGCCGAAGTTCAGCATCGGCCCGGAGAAGTACGACACGACGAGCGACACGGCGGTGATCATCACCGGAATCACTTCCGCGCCGTGATACTTGACGCCGCCGAGGTTGATGCCGATGTTGCGCCAGCCTGCGCGCCACACCATGTAGCCGGCCAGGATGAACATCACGACATAGACGGCCGGGCCCGCGAAGTCGATGAACTTCTTGATCGTCTCCATCCCGTTCCAGAACACGAACGCCTGCAGCACCCACAACAGCATGAAGCCGGCCCAGCCGACCGCCGACAACCCGAGGAAGCCGTAGCGATGGACGTCCGCATACGGC
>NZ_JAMBOQ010000091.1 GCF_023715685.1 Priestia aryabhattai | reverse complement strand
AAATGTAGGTAAATCAAAAGATGACACATCTAATGCAGAGTATAGTAAAGTGCCAGATGTTGAAGGTCAAGACAAACAAAAAGCTATTGATAATGTGAGTGCAAAATCATTAGAACCAGTTACTATTGGTTCTGGCACACAAATAAAAGCACAATCTATAAAAGCAGGGACTAAAGTCTTACCTCATAGTAAAGTACTGTTATTAACAGATGGAGACTTAACTATGCCTGACATGTCAGGATGGACGAAAGAAGATGTCATTGCTTTTGAAAACCTAACAAATATTAAAGTAAATTTAAAAGGTAGCGGTTTTGTGTCCCACCAATCAATTAGTAAGGGACAAAAACTTACTGAAAAAGATAAAATAGACGTAGAATTTTCATCAGAGAATGTAGACAGCAATTCGACGAATAATTC
>NZ_JAMBOQ010000090.1 GCF_023715685.1 Priestia aryabhattai | reverse complement strand
ATTGCCGAGCGTTTGCCGGCCGGTCAGTAGACGAGGTTCGCTTCGAGCGAATGCTTCGCGTTCGCCTTGTCGTACAGCGCGTCATCCATGATCTGCTTCTGCGCGACCGGCTTGCCGGCGAACCATGCTTCGAGCGACTTGAACGCGAGCGGGCCGAAGCGCTGGTTCGTCTCGACGCTCGCCGCGGCCGAACCGTTCGCGATCGCGGTGACGAAGTCCTTGGTGCCGTCGATCGACACGACCGTCACGCCGCGCTGCTTGCCGGCCTGCCGCAACGCGGTCATCGCGCCGAGCGCCATCGTGTCGGCCTGCGCGTAGACGGCGTTCACGTCCGGATGCGCGAGCAATACCTGCTCCATCACCTTCTGCGCTTCGGTGGCCGACCAGTTCGCGGTTTGCGACGCGACGATCTTCATG
>NZ_JAMBOQ010000089.1 GCF_023715685.1 Priestia aryabhattai | reverse complement strand
GAAACCGCCCGTTCACGCTGGCGCGCCTCTTCCTGCTGTCTGGACTGCTGATTGTTACCCGGAATGATCGTATGTTGCGGGATTTCCTGTGCAGCTACGCCTACTGTCACGGACAGCAGCGAGGCCGCAATGCAACTTCCCCGTCGGACAATGTTCATGGATGTTGTTCTTATCAATCGGGTTCGTCGATTTAAGGAATGCATCGGTCCAACGCGACTCGCAGAGCAGCGCCGATTTCTGCTTCTGAAGAATCGGATGGAAGGATGACTTTGGCGTCGTCGCCTAACCCTTCCCACGCTTCGAGCTTGTCATGACGGTTTGGATCAAGCGTTAGAACACCGTCAACTACTTTTGCATGACACAAGATCATTTTCTTGAACAGGGCTTGCTTGGTTTTGTACCCAAACCGTGTAAGAA
>NZ_JAMBOQ010000088.1 GCF_023715685.1 Priestia aryabhattai | reverse complement strand
ATATAATATGTCTGGTGGCGATAGCGAAGAGGTCACACCCGTTCCCATACCGAACACGGAAGTTAAGCTCTTTAGCGCCAATGGTAGTTGGGACTTTGTCCCTGTGAGAGTAGGACGTTGCCAGGCTTATATATCGGAGGATTAGCTCAGCTGGGAGAGCACCTGCCTTACAAGCAGGGGGTCGGCGGTTCGATCCCGTCATCCTCCACCATTTGCCGGTGTAGCTCAACTGGTAGAGCAACTGACTTGTAATCAGTAGGTTGGGGGTTCAAGTCCTCTTGCCGGCACCAGTTTTTTCGAGCCATTAGCTCAGTTGGTAGAGCATCTGACTTTTAATCAGAGGGTCGAAGGTTCGAGTCCTTCATGGCTCACCATTTATATTCACACGCGGGTGTGGCGGAATTGGCAGACGCGCTAG
>NZ_JAMBOQ010000087.1 GCF_023715685.1 Priestia aryabhattai | reverse complement strand
GCCGTGGGGCGCGGCCGGAACAGCACTTTGCACAGGCAGGACAGCATGAGCACACAGGATTCTTGGACGGCCGATCGTGCGGCCGCCGATTTCGAACGGGACGATCGCACGCCGCGTCGGGCGGCGCCGCGCCGTGCGCCGTCGTCGCGCCGTTACCGGTTGCCGGGGCAGGGGAAGACGGCCGGGTTGAGCGCCGCGACGGTCGCGGCGCTGGCCGTGCTGTGGTGGGTCGCGACGCATCTGCAGTGGCTGCCGCCGCTGTTCCTGCCCGCGCCGGAAGCAGTGTGGACCGCATTCGTCGATGCGTGGCACGGCCGCATCCAGGGCGGCCTGCCGTTGTCGGACCATCTGTTGTGGAGCGCGGCCCGCGTGTTCGGCGCGTTCGCGCTCGCGACCGCGATCGGCGTGCCGGCCGGCATCC
>NZ_JAMBOQ010000086.1 GCF_023715685.1 Priestia aryabhattai | reverse complement strand
AGCTTTGGGACCGGATCAAGGCGGCCGTACGTCAGGCGACCAGCCTCACCTGCTCTATCGCGATCGCCCCGAACAAGCTGCTCGCCAAGATCGGATCCGAACTGGACAAGCCGGACGGTCTTACCGTTCTCACGATGGCGGATCTCGAGTCGCGGATCTGGCCGCTGGCCGCGAAAAAGATCAACGGGATCGGCCCGCGCGCAACCGAGCGTCTGGCAGGGATCGGAATCGCAACCGTGGGAGAGCTCGCCGCAGCGGATCCTGGTCTGCTCCAGGAACACTTCGGGCGCACGTATGCGGAGTGGTTCGCGCGGGTCGCGCGAGGTATCGACGATCGCCCTATCGTGGTTGCGTCCGAACCAAAGTCCATGAGCCGCGAAACGACGTTTGAGCGGGACATGCATGTGAATCGGGACCGCGTGACCC
>NZ_JAMBOQ010000085.1 GCF_023715685.1 Priestia aryabhattai | reverse complement strand
CACGGGTAACAGCGCCATTCCCGGCGTCGAATCGATTCTGTGTTTTCCATAAAAAAGGAAGACACGGGATGACAACCTCGAACCAGCACGCTGCCCCGCCGCCCGAGTCTCCGGCGCAGCAGCTCGACCGCACGTGGCGGGAAATGCAGGGAAAATTGCGGCGCCGCGCGCGCCTGTTGTGCAAGGGTGATATTCACCGTGCCGACGAACTGCTTTCCGATACCGCACTCAAGGTCCACATTTATCTGCAGCGCTCGCCCGAGCGCGTCCGGAACCTGACGGGCTTTCTCTTTCTGGCGCTGAATCACGCGTTCCTCGATGGCGCGCGCCGCCGTCTGCGCGAAAGCGGCATGCTCGAATTCGACCCGGGCTGGGACGACGATCACGCCGTCGAGCTGGCCGGCCACGCGCCGTCGGTGGAGCAGCAA
>NZ_JAMBOQ010000084.1 GCF_023715685.1 Priestia aryabhattai | reverse complement strand
AAGTGACGCCGGCCGGCTTCAACCACTTCTTCTATTGCAACAGCGGCTCGGAAGGCAACGACACCGTGCTGCGTCTCGTGCACCAGTACTGGCGCGTGCAGGGCAAGCCGCAGAAGAAATACGTGATCTCGCGCAAGAACGGCTATCACGGCTCGACGATCGCGGGCGGCACGCTCGGCGGGATGGGCTACATGCACGAGCAGATGCCGTCGAAGGTCGAGCACATCGTGCACATCGACCAGCCGTACTTCTTCGGCGAAGCGGCAGCCGGCGAAACGCCCGAAGCATTCGGCCTCGCGCGCGCGCAGCAGATCGAAGCGAAGATTCTCGAACTCGGCGCGGAGAACGTCGCGGCCTTCATCGGCGAGCCGTTCCAGGGTGCGGGCGGCGTGTTCTTCCCGCCGTCGACTTACTGGCCGGAACTCCAGAGG
>NZ_JAMBOQ010000083.1 GCF_023715685.1 Priestia aryabhattai | reverse complement strand
AGTGTGCCGAACAACCGGGCATCGGGCACGTCGGCGTTGGCTGTCGCAGATTGCAGCGACTGCAACGCCTGTTCGTACGTGCGATCGGCCGAAGCGGTCATCGTCAGCCTCCGGACGGGAACCAGGCCGCACGCATGCGAGGTGCACGACGTATCACCATCGCGATCGTCACACGATCACTAGACGCCGACGATCACGCTCGACGCCTTGAAGATCGCGGACGCAGCGGTGCCGCTCGCGAGGCCAAGACGATCGACGCTGTCGTTGGTGACGATCGCGACGATCTCCGCGCCGCCCGCGGCCTTGATCACGACTTCCGAATTGACCGCGCCCTTCGCGACCGACGCGACGGTGCCCGTCACGCAGTTGCGCGCCGACACCTTGCTGCTGTCCACATCGACCATCACGATGACCGACGATGCCTTGACGAG
>NZ_JAMBOQ010000082.1 GCF_023715685.1 Priestia aryabhattai | reverse complement strand
CTACTGATTACAAGTCAGTTGCTCTACCAGTTGAGCTACACCGGCACGGTGGTGGAGGATGACGGGATCGAACCGCCGACCCCCTGCTTGTAAGGCAGGTGCTCTCCCAGCTGAGCTAATCCTCCACTATTATGTAAATTAAATGGTGACCCGTACGGGATTCGAACCCGTGTTACCGCCGTGAAAGGGCGGTGTCTTAACCGCTTGACCAACGGGCCAGTTGGCTCCACAGGTAGGACTCGAACCTACGACCGATCGGTTAACAGCCGATAGCTCTACCACTGAGCTACTGTGGAATAATAATAGCCTGGCAACGTCCTACTCTCACAGGGACAAAGTCCCAACTACCATTGGCGCTAAAGAGCTTAACTTCCGTGTTCGGTATGGGAACGGGTGTGACCTCTTCGCTATCGCCACCAGACATATTATAT
>NZ_JAMBOQ010000081.1 GCF_023715685.1 Priestia aryabhattai | reverse complement strand
ATCTTCGCCAGCGAGCCGCCGAATTTGCCGACCGCGGTCCGCGCGGCCGATACGATCACTACATCCGTCATTTCCCTTTCCTCCAGGCCCGCACGACACGGCGCGTCGTTACCGGCCCTGTTAAAAAAACTGCGGTGCACCGGACAGCGTGCGCCGCTGTCCGGTTTTCGTCAATCGCGCTGCAACACGTAGCGCCCGGGCGCCGGCTCGATCACCGGGAATTGCGCGGAACCCGGCTGGGCCGGCGGCGCGACCTTGCGACCGCCGTACGCGTCGAGCCACTCGACCCACGTCGTCCACCAGCTTCCCGGCTGCTCGGTCGCCGCGGCAAACCAGTCGTCCGCGGATTCGGGCAGGTCGCCCTCGTTGACCCAGTAGCTGCGTTTCTTCTTCGCCGGCGGATTGATCACGCCCGCGATGTGTCCCGACGCG
>NZ_JAMBOQ010000080.1 GCF_023715685.1 Priestia aryabhattai | reverse complement strand
CCCTTATCCACCCGCGCCGCACGATCGGCGCGGCGCGGGTGGATAAGGGAATAATTAATGCTGCAGCCGGGCCAGACATTCCGGGGCGAGGCCGGTCAGTTTCGCCACCAGCGACAGGTCGAGTCCGTTAACAAGCATCGCCCGGGCGATACGCTCCGCGGTCTGCTGCTCACCTTGCTCGATACCTTGCTGTAGACCTTGTTCAAGACCTTGCTTTAATCCTTGCTGATGGCCGCGTTGTTCCAGAAACTGGGCAATATTCATTAGCGTCTCCTTATGCGGCCGCCGGGGAACGTTTTGCGCAAGATGGCGCAAAAAAGCAACCGGATCGGCGGCGTTTCCTGCCTGTAATAAATAGTGCAACAGCGTCTTAAGCTGCCTGCGGCTAGTGTATCCCAGCGCCAGGAGCCTGACCAGCTGCTCATGCAGGTCCATCAA
>NZ_JAMBOQ010000079.1 GCF_023715685.1 Priestia aryabhattai | reverse complement strand
GGCCACCACGCCCACCGGCTCGCGCCGGGTGTAGGCGGAAAAACGCGCGCCGGCCGGCATCGGGATGGACACGTCCAGCGTCTGCCCCTCGATCTTGGTGGCCCAGCCGGCCATGTAGCGCATGTAGCCGAGGGAGGCGCCGACCTCGATGGCCCGGGCGATGTGGATCGACTTGCCCTGCTCCAGGCTTTCCAGCTGCGCCAGTTCCTCGGTGTGGCGCTCCACCAGTTCGGCGAAGCGCAGCAGCAGGCGCTCGCGCTCGCTCGGCGCCAGGCCGCTCCAGATGCCGGAGCGGAAGGCGCGGTGGGCCGACTGCACGCAGGCGTCGACCTGCTCCAGGTCGGCCAGGCGCACTTCGGCCAGGGGGCTGTCGTCGGCGGGGTTGCGCAGGGTGCGGCGGGCGTCGCCGCGCGGCGTGCGCTGTTCGCCGTCGATGAA
>NZ_JAMBOQ010000078.1 GCF_023715685.1 Priestia aryabhattai | reverse complement strand
CCTTGAATGGATTGTGTCTAAAATTTGCTCAGGTTTTGTAGACAATAAAATAGCAATCGTATTGTCCGGTGGTTCTTCAAGAAATTTCAAGATACTGTTTTCCCCTTGAACAGTTAACTTTTCAAAGTCTTCAATGATGTACACTTTATTTGTGCTTTCTATAGGAAGTTGATTCATAAGACGCACAAGTTGTTCAACTTGTTCTTTCTTAATTGCATTCTCAGTTGTTGATATATACATAAAGTCTGGATGATTATATGTACTAACCTTTGTTTCACATTGACTATCTGTTTGACATAAAATAAGCTTTGCAAAATTAATCGCAACTTGTTTCATCGTTTGTGCATCATCACCTTCAAATAAATAGGCATGCGATAATTTATTTGAATGATATGCATTCGTCAATTGTTGCTGTTCATCCATTCATTACAAACTCCC
>NZ_JAMBOQ010000077.1 GCF_023715685.1 Priestia aryabhattai | reverse complement strand
CCGACTGAACTACCGCTCCAGCTTTCTTACCCAACCTGCAGGACGTCGGTTACGTTCCTGCAAGCCTCGCGACACTTCTATGAAACGCCGCTGAATCTGGCGTCCCCTAGGGGATTCGAACCCCTGTACTCACCGTGAAAGGGTGATGTCCTAGGCCTCTAGACGAAGGGGACAAAATCTTTTCAGATTTGTCTGACTTTCGCTATTCACTTCTGGTCAACAGCGAAGGCCGAAATTCTAACTGCTTTGAATCATTTTGTGAAGCATTTATTACTACCGCTGCTTCGCCAATCAATTCGGTTTGTTCTGTTGGTGGAGGTAAGCGGGATCGAACCGCTGACCTCTTGCATGCCATGCAAGCGCTCTCCCAGCTGAGCTATACCCCCTTGCAGAACAGAAATGAGATTATATGGACCGATTTCGAACTTGTAAATACCC
>NZ_JAMBOQ010000076.1 GCF_023715685.1 Priestia aryabhattai | reverse complement strand
CTGCCAGGCCGGCACGCCGCGCTCCTGGAGCAGGTTCTTCAGCGTCCGGCCCGGCCCGCCCGGCGACGTACGCATCCGTTCGCCGCCCGCCCGGGCGCGCGCAGCCAGCCGCGCACCGCGCAGCAGCGCCTCCGGTACCGCATCGGCGCTCCCCGCGTCGGCCGGCGCGAACACGAACGTGCCGCGCCATCCCGGCAGATGCCACACTTCCTGCCCGTCCCATGCAAGCGCCGCCTCCGGGTGCGGCGTACCGGTGCCGTCGTCGGCCGGTTCGCTGCTGTCGCCCGCTTCCCAGTACACGACATCGCGATAGAGCCTCAGGCACTGCCCCGCGTGATCGACGCGCAGCGCATGCGCGTCGTGCGCGGCACGCAGTTGCCGCATCATGTTGGCGAGCCGCGCAGCCGACGCGCCCGGCAAACCGAGCCGGCGCATCCAGA
>NZ_JAMBOQ010000075.1 GCF_023715685.1 Priestia aryabhattai | reverse complement strand
CTAGCGCGTCTGCCAATTCCGCCACACCCGCGTGTGAATATAAATGGTGAGCCATGAAGGACTCGAACCTTCGACCCTCTGATTAAAAGTCAGATGCTCTACCAACTGAGCTAATGGCTCGAAAAAATGGTGCCGGCAAGAGGACTTGAACCCCCAACCTACTGATTACAAGTCAGTTGCTCTACCAATTGAGCTACACCGGCGTGCAATCTCTGACTTAAATAGTCGATGGTGGAGGATGACGGGATCGAACCGCCGACCCCCTGCTTGTAAGGCAGGTGCTCTCCCAGCTGAGCTAATCCTCCAATATATGAGCCTGGCAACGTCCTACTCTCACAGGGACAAAGTCCCAACTACCATTGGCGCTAAAGAGCTTAACTTCCGTGTTCGGTATGGGAACGGGTGTGACCTCTTCGCTATCGCCACCAGACATATTATAT
>NZ_JAMBOQ010000074.1 GCF_023715685.1 Priestia aryabhattai | reverse complement strand
GTGATATGGTTGTGCGCGCAACGATATGTGAATCGTGAGGGCGCCGCCGGTCCGCTCGCACCATGCGGGCCGGAACGCGCCGAACGGCGTGCCGCCGCACGGGCGTGTACGCACCGCGCGCGCCGGCACACGATGGACGATGCGCGCCGCCATTCGCCCGGGGCCGCGCGCCCCCGCAACCGGAGTTCCTCATGCTACGTGTACCGAACCAGCCGTTCACGCGTCCCGCGCGCTTCTCCGAAGCCGAATGGCAGGCGCGGGTGCAGCTCGCGGCCGCCTACCGCATCTTCGATCATCTGGGCTGGACCGAGCTGATCTATAACCACATCTCGTTGCGCGTGCCCGGCGAGGACGGTCATTTCCTGATCAACCCGTTCGGGCTCCATTACCGCGAGGTATGCGCGTCGAATCTCGTGAAGATCGACATCGACGGCAACGTGAT
>NZ_JAMBOQ010000073.1 GCF_023715685.1 Priestia aryabhattai | reverse complement strand
GCCATATGATCCGCGACGGCATGTTCTACACGTGCACGCGCCCCGCGCATTTCCATACGCTGTACCAGGGCGAGACGGATTTTCAGGCCGATGGCCTGCCGCTGCGCGACGATGCGGGCATGCTCGACGCGATGCTCGCCTATCTGCAACGCGAGACGCCGCTCGAAGCGTGCCTGCATTGTCAGGGCGGCAGCGCGCCGGTGGCGCCGCATCGCATCCTCAAACGCATTGAAGTGGACACCTTGAAGGCTCGTTATCCATGATCGTCGGCACGCGCGACCCGTTCGGTTTCGATCGTCTGCACTACCATCCGCGCAGCGGCGTGTCGGCGTCGGATATCCGCGCCGTATTGCGGGCGTCGGGGCAACCGGCCGGCGCGCCGGACGCGGCCGCCATCGCGGGCTACCTGAGCGGCGAGCGCCTCGTCGGCCGCACCGTGCTGCGC
>NZ_JAMBOQ010000072.1 GCF_023715685.1 Priestia aryabhattai | reverse complement strand
GGGTACGCGCGGTGTGTCTGCTTCGCGCCGAAGTATTGCGTCTCGACGGTATCGAGCGTCGCGGTGCCGTCGATCGCGACGAGCAGATCGGCCGACGTCATCACTTCGCCGATGTCGTGCCGCTCCAGCGGATCGACGCCGTATTCGCGATAGATGTGGTAGCCGCGGCGTGCGATCTTTTCCGTCATGATCGAGCGCTTCATCACGATGGTCGCGAAGCCGTGCGCGACGAGCGTCGCCGCGAGCAGCGGCAGCAGCGCATTGGTGTCGTGCGTGAGACCGAAGGCGAACACGATCGCGGTGAGCGGGGCGCCGAGCGTCGCGCCGAGCGTCGCGGCCATGCACACGAGCGGCCACAGCGCCGGATCGCCGCCCGGCAAGACCGGCGACAGCACGGTGCCGAGGCCGGCGCCGAGCATCAGCAGCGGGGCGAGCACCCCGCCCGAC
>NZ_JAMBOQ010000071.1 GCF_023715685.1 Priestia aryabhattai | reverse complement strand
AGCAGCGCGACGCCGAGCGACAGCACGGCGCCCGCGCACAGGGCGACGACGCCGGCCGCGAACGGCTGGCGTAACATGGTCTGGAGGCGCGTGGGCCCTCGGGCGTCACGCGTCGGGGTTCCACTGGCGGTCATTCGATGGCCATTCTGTTATTCGGGCTACCCGGGGCACTCGGGCAGCGCGGCAAAACCGGGAAAACTCGCACCGGCTGCGTGCAACGACTATTTTCAAGATGAAATTGTGCGCGTTTTACACATTTTTTGTAATGGGGTCGGTTGAAATTGCGGCAAACGGCGTGGGGCAGCGGGCGCGCGAGGCGCGCTTGACGCGCGTCAACGCGCGCGTCGGCACGTGGGGCAGACTGTTCGGCAGACAAGCCGGCGCCGGGCCGGCTTGCGGTAACGGGTCGTGGCGGCGCAGTGCGCGACGCGCGCCCGGTCGGAGGGACGGAC
>NZ_JAMBOQ010000070.1 GCF_023715685.1 Priestia aryabhattai | reverse complement strand
TGGCAAAGTAAGGGTCGGTGGACCATCAGGAAGCGGCGGAACGATCCCATCGACTGGATGAGGGATATAGGGCGCCTCCAGCGCGTTGATTTCATCGCCGGTCAACGAGAAGTCGAGCGCGCGGATCGCCGTTGCAAGATGCTCAGGCTTCGTCGATCCGATGATCTGAGCGGTCACACCGGGCTTCGCCAGCAGCCACGCGAGCGCGACGTGCGCCCGTGGAACGCCATGATCGTCGGCAAGCCTGGCGACCACGTCGATCACCTTCCGGTCCTGCGCCTCCGTATTCAGATACATCTGGATCGCGAACGCATCGTTCTTCGTTCGATGTGTGCTTTCGCTCCAGTCGCGCGTCAGCCTGCCTCGCGCCATCGGGCTCCATGGAATGACGCCGACGCCCTGGTCCATGCAAAGCGGCAGCATCTCGCGCTCCTCCTCGCGATAGAGCAGGTT
>NZ_JAMBOQ010000069.1 GCF_023715685.1 Priestia aryabhattai | reverse complement strand
GCGTGCCCGGTTCACCGATCGACTGCGCCGCGATCACGCCGACTGCTTCGCCGACGTTCACGAGCGAGCCGCGGCCTAGGTCGCGGCCGTAGCAGGCTGCGCACAGGCCGTAACGCGTTTCGCAGGTCAGCTGCGTGCGCACGCGCACTTCGTCGATGCCGAGGCGTTCGATTTCCTCGACCGCCGTTTCGTCGAGCAGCGTGCCCGATTCGTACAGCGTTTCCTGCGTTTCCGGATTCACGACGTCCGCGACCGCGACGCGGCCGAGGATACGGTCGCGCAGCGCTTCGACGACTTCACCGCCTTCGACCAGCGCCTTCATCGCCACGCCGTTCGACGTGCCGCAATCGTCTTCCACCACGACCAGATCCTGCGTGACGTCGACGAGACGACGCGTCAGGTAACCCGAGTTCGCGGTCTTCAGTGCCGTATCAGCCAGACCCTTACGTGCAC
>NZ_JAMBOQ010000068.1 GCF_023715685.1 Priestia aryabhattai | reverse complement strand
CGTCGCGTTCGGCCAGCACCTCGACGTTCGTCACGTTGTGGCTGGTACGCGGCTCGGGCGTCGATGCGCCGCTGCGCTCGGTCTTGATCCGGAACACGCGATCCTCGAGGCCGCCGCGGTCCGCGTAATACATCAGCGAGATCTGGCTCTGCGGATCGTCGGTCGGCCGATCGTCGTCGTCCCATGCGGGCATCCAGTACGTGACGTCCTCCGTGTAGCAGGTCAGCCACGCGTCCCACTCGCGATCGTCAAGCAGGCGCGCTTCGCGATACAGCGCCGCGCAAATCGTCCGGTAATCGAAGCTCATGCCGCCACCTCCCCGCGTTCCTTCTTCAGCGCATCGCGCATCACGTGCACCCAGTGTTCGTGCTGGCACACGAACAGCCCTTCGTCCTCGCTGCGCTCGCCGGAAATGCGCGGGTTCAGCCCCATCTTTCTTGCGTTCTCGTCCGGCC
>NZ_JAMBOQ010000067.1 GCF_023715685.1 Priestia aryabhattai | reverse complement strand
CCCTTGATGACCATCGGCGTATCGTGCCGGCGCGTCGGCGGTGCGACGGCCGCCGTGTCGCCGTTCGTGTGCGATTGATGCGGGCCCGTGTACGCGTCCTTCGTCCATTCCCACGCATTGCCGATCATGTCGTAAAGATGAAAGCCGTTCGCCGCATAGCAGCCGACGGGCGCCAATCCCGCGTGGCCATCCTCGGCCGAGTCGAGCACCGGAAACGCGCCCTGCCAGTAGTTCGCGGCCGGCTTGCCCTGCGCATCGCGCGGCGCCGCATCGAGCGATGCGTCGTCGCGGCCGGCCTTGCCCGCGTATTCCCATTCGGCCTCGGTCGGCAAATCGCGGCCGAGCCAGTGCGCATACGCGAGCGCATCGCGCTGCGTGACGAGCGTCACCGGCAGGTTGCCGAGCCCCGTCACGTCGCTGCCGGGCCCGCGCGGATGCCGCCACGACGCGCCCTTCACC
>NZ_JAMBOQ010000066.1 GCF_023715685.1 Priestia aryabhattai | reverse complement strand
AGACGGGAAAGAGTGTCACCACGATGAAACCAACTGTCGTGATGGTGACCTTGCGATCGAATGCGAACCAGACCGCGCGGGCGATGACTTGCGCGGGTCCTATCAGCGCCATGGTGATGTCCAGGACCGTGTTGGTGACGCCGCGCTCGACCATCAACGGGACCAGATGAAATGTGAGCGCGGCGAAGGTCGCGTAGTAGGTTGTGAAGCACAGTGCGAGCGCCCAGAAGGTAGGCGTGCGCAGTGCACGTCGCGTTGCCGCAGCATCGACCGCCGTGCGCTCCGCGCTCGGCTGGGCAGCGTTCGGGTCGATTCGTGAGGAGCGGATTGCGAAGACATGAATCGGCAGGCAAATGATTAGATTGCACGCGGCAAGTGCGACGAGCGCGAGACGCCAACCGGCCAGATCCACGAGGAACTGCGTGACCGGAATGAAAACCGTGCTCGCGAATCCCGCAA
>NZ_JAMBOQ010000065.1 GCF_023715685.1 Priestia aryabhattai | reverse complement strand
CCTGCTGACCGACCGGCCGCTGAAGCTGTCGGAGGACGACTACCTGGTCTACACGTTCAACCGTTTCGAAGCGTGCCGCTTCGGGCTCGAAGGCACCTGCGTGAATCCTCAGACGGGTGAGCGCCGCACGATCGCGGAAGACATCCTCGACACGCTCGACCGGATCGCGCCGCATGCGGCCGCGCTGGGCTCGCGCGCGGCGCTCGACGAAATCGGTGCGCTCGCGAAGGCGCGCGTGAACGACGCATCGTGGTTGAGAACCGTTTTCAAACAGGAAAAATCGCTGAACGAGACGGTCCGGCAGCAGTGCTTACGTTGGCGTGAGTGAAAAAATGTTTTGCAGATTGCAGGATCGACCGAACCGGGATTCGCTGAACGGCGCTCGGCGCCGTGTCCCGCCGAAATCGTTGCCAGGCGTCCTCAAAATCTGTGGATAACCCGATATTCCACTGCAAAGTC
>NZ_JAMBOQ010000064.1 GCF_023715685.1 Priestia aryabhattai | reverse complement strand
GCCTCGGTCTGGTCGTGCGTCACGTAGACGACGCTCGCGCGTTCGAACTGCCGGTGCAGCCGCGCGATCTCGATGCGGGTCTGGCCGCGCAGCGCCGCGTCGAGATTGGACAGCGGTTCGTCGAACAGGAACACGCCGGGCTCGCGCACGATCGCGCGGCCGATCGCGACGCGCTGCCGCTGGCCGCCCGACAGCGCCTTCGGCTTGCGTTCGAGCAGCGTGTCGAGCTGCAGGATGCGCGCGGCGTCGCGCACCTTCCGGTCGATCTCGGCTTTCGGCACGCGCGCGAGCTTCAGCCCGAACGCCATGTTCTCGTACACCGTCATGTGCGGAAACAGCGCGTAGCTCTGGAACACCATCGCGACGCCGCGTTCGGCGGCCGGCACGTCGTCGACGCGACGGCCGTCGATCGACAACTCGCCCGCGCTCAGATCCTCGAGCCCGGCGATCATGCGCAAC
>NZ_JAMBOQ010000063.1 GCF_023715685.1 Priestia aryabhattai | reverse complement strand
GGAAAGTGACCTGGTGCCCGCCGTCAGCAAGTTTGTCCGAGTGCTGTCTGAGGTGATGCCGGCAGAAATGCAGCGACAGGGCGGACGGTCCGTCGCCGAACACCGCGACAGCCACCGATGGAGCCACGCATTGGTCGCAGGTGGACGACGCCCTTTCCATCTGCTGACCCTCCTGGAAGCTGGTGGCGGGCGCGGTCGCCTGTCGGACTGTTTCACCGTAGGTGCCCATGAATTGCTACTCATCCTGGAGACCGGCTCGGGCTCATCTTCGCGGTGAAGGCTTCGGCATCCACTCACAGTCTACTGGCACATCCAGTTTTGCTCCCGACGACGGCCGCCTCGACAGCCACCCGATGCTGACACGCGTCATGTGCGGCAAGAGAGTGAGCATCTCCTATGCGGTATGTCATCGGTGTGGTGGACAGCGAGCAGCGCGTGGGCTTCAGCCACGAGGGTGGCCAC
>NZ_JAMBOQ010000062.1 GCF_023715685.1 Priestia aryabhattai | reverse complement strand
AATTGCAGCACCGACGTGTGATCGAACACCTGCGAGCAGACGAAGCCGCCCTTCGACCACGGCGACACGACGAACATCGGCACGCGCGGACCGAGCCCGTACGGCAGGTTGTCGGCCGTATACGTGCCGGCTTGCGTGGCGGTCACGACGTTGTGCCGCTCGAGCGACACGTCCACGGTGCTCATGCCCGAGCCCGGCAGCGGCGGCGCCGACGGCGGCACGACGTGGTCGAAGAAGCCGTCGTTCTCGTCGTACATGATCAGCAGGACGGTCTTGCTCCACACGTCCGGGTTGGACGTCAGCGCATCGAGGATCGTCGACAGGTAGTACGCGCCGTACAGCGGCGTGAACTTCGGATGCTCCGAATACGCGGCGGGCGGCAGCAGCCACGACACCTGCGGCAGCGCATTCGCCTGCACGTCGGCCTTCAGCTGCGTGATCGGACGCGTGCTCATCCCGCGCG
>NZ_JAMBOQ010000061.1 GCF_023715685.1 Priestia aryabhattai | reverse complement strand
AGTAACCGTAAGGAGCTAGCCGCCTAAGGTGGGACAGATGATTGGGGTGAAGTCGTAACAAGGTAGCCGTATCGGAAGGTGCGGCTGGATCACCTCCTTTCTAAGGATTTTTACATGACGTACGTTTCATTTCGTTCAGTTTTGAGAGAATTCTCTCTATCATATATATGGGCCTATAGCTCAGCTGGTTAGAGCGCACGCCTGATAAGCGTGAGGTCGGTGGTTCGAGTCCACTTAGGCCCACCATATATATTTAAACGAATGGGGCCTTAGCTCAGCTGGGAGAGCGCCTGCCTTGCACGCAGGAGGTCAGCGGTTCGATCCCGCTAGGCTCCACCAATTGTTCTTTGAAAACTAGATAACAGTAATTGCTGAGGAAAAGTGAAACTTTTCTTTAATCAAACCAATAAATAACACAACAGTATGTTGTACCATTTATTCGCTAATGGTTAAGTTAGAAAGGGCG
>NZ_JAMBOQ010000060.1 GCF_023715685.1 Priestia aryabhattai | reverse complement strand
CCTTCACCGGCAGCTACAACACCAGCCCGCGCGTGAGCCCGGACGGCAAGCTGCTCGCTTACATCTCCCGCACGGGCGGGGGCTTCAAGCTGTACGTTCAGGATCTGCAGACTGGCGCGGCGAACGCCATCACGAATACCAATCGCGACGAATCGCCGAGCTTCGCGGCAAACGGCCAGTACCTTCTGTACGCTACCCAGTCGGGTGGTCGCAACGTTCTGGCTGCAGTGCCCTCCGACGGCAGCGCGCCGCCGCAGATCCTGTCCGTCCAGGGCGGCTCCGTTCGCGAGCCGTCGTGGGGGCCCTTCATGCAATGACCACAAGGAGAGTAACCATGATGTCGAATAAAGCTCGTCTGGCCCTGGCCGTGATGATGATCAGCGCGCTCGCAGCGTGTAAGTCGGGCGTGAAGCTCGACGACAAGGCAAACAACGCGGGCGCAGTCAGCACGCAACCGAGCGCCGACAAC
>NZ_JAMBOQ010000059.1 GCF_023715685.1 Priestia aryabhattai | reverse complement strand
CCCCACGCGGCCGGCGCATCGGGATACGGACGGCGTTCGTCGACCGGCCAGTTCTTCCACGCCGGGGCATCGCCGTCGTGCGCGACGATCCAGCGACAGCCGGCCGCGAGCGCCAGCCAGCTGTGACGGTTATCCGCCGCGACGAGGCCGAGATCGTACGGCCCCGACGCCAGCAAGCGGCGCACCGACACGGGATCACGCGGATCGAAAGCCAACGCCTGGACGCCAAACGGCTCGCCCGCATACAACGGTGCGATCGCCTTCGGACACGCGAGCGCGATGCGCGCGTGCGGATATTGTTCGCGCAGCTTCGCCAGCAACGGTGTCAGCAACAGCGTATCGCCGAGCAGGAGATGGTGCGCGACGAAAATGCTCGCCGGTTGCCGAGGCTTGCGCCGCAGCGGCTTGAACAGCAATCTCGGCAGAGCCCGCGCGAAGAGGTGGATACGTCCGGGGAAGCGGCTCATCG
>NZ_JAMBOQ010000058.1 GCF_023715685.1 Priestia aryabhattai | reverse complement strand
GCCTGAATCCGATTCACGAAGGCACGCACGGCATCCAGGCGCTCGATCTGCTGGGCCGCAAGGTCACGCAGGACGACGGCGCGTCGCTGCGCGCGCTCGATGCGCGGATCGGCGCGACCGTCGAGCGTGCGCGAGCGCTGGATGCCGGCATGCGCGAGCAGGCCGAGGCATTGGCCCGGCGCTGGGCGCGGCTGGGCGACGTGACACGCCAGTTGAGCGCGATCGGCGATCCGCAGACGCGGCTCGCGAACGCGAGCGTGTATCTCGAAGCGTTCGGCCATCTCGTCGTCGCCTGGCTGTGGCTCGACGTGACGCTCGCCGCGCACGGACACGACGGCGATTTCCACGACGGCAAGCGCGCGGCGGCCCGCTACTTCTTCCGCTGGGAACTGCCGAAGGTGGATGCACAGCTCGACCTGCTGTCGAGCGTCGACACGACCACGCTCGACATGCGCGACGCGTGGTTCTGAAC
>NZ_JAMBOQ010000057.1 GCF_023715685.1 Priestia aryabhattai | reverse complement strand
GGATTAGGACAAAATAAAGTATCATGACAAAATAATGAAGCATGTCACAACCAGCTCTGACTGATTCCACCTAAGACCTTAAATAAGGTAATTCCCGTGATTAAAATAACAAGCTGGGTTATTAGCTTTCTCTTCCTGCTCCATCCGGAGGTGATATGTTTATCAACAAACGTCAGTATCCAGTTCAGGGACATCACATAAAAAAAACGTTTCATGATATTCATGCGGCATTCCTCGCTCGCGCTTTTTCCAGAGATGCAAGTCTTCTAGCCTTCATCCCCAAAGCACCTGTCGGAGCCAGCGCCTGATATCCCTTTTCACCCGCCCATTCAGCGGCTGTTCGCGCACCACGCCCCATCAGATTCCCCGCTTTCCCTGATAAAGAATTCATGCCCGTTCTTCCGGCCATCCCTAAGCCAAAACCTAAACCAGCGCGACCGCCAAGCATCAGAGACTTACCAGTAGCCATACC
>NZ_JAMBOQ010000056.1 GCF_023715685.1 Priestia aryabhattai | reverse complement strand
CTCTACAATGTTATTTAGATATTTACTTTGTCTTACTTGGATGCCTTGAGGCATCTTTTTTTCTTCTTTTAACTCTTGAATAGCAATGGGATAGGCAGGATTTTTATCTACTGTAATCGTACGAGGTGTAGAAACGTGCGAAAAAGCCAAGGCTTTCTTAAAAAAGCGCTTGGCTGCTTGTTTATTTCTTGTTTAACTTAGATAAAAATCGATGGTATTTCCTTCAGAATCAACAGCACGATAGAGATACATCCATTGTCCTTTTACTTTTACATAGGTCTTATCAACCCGCCAAGAATCGTTTGTTGGCTTAAGATGGCGCCGTACTCGCTCATCTAATTCAGAACCATATTGATGAACCCAACGCATAATCGTTGTATGAGCCATACATAATCCACGTTCCTCCATCATTTCTACCAAGTCACGAAAACTTAAATTGTACCGTAGGTACCATCTTACCGTTAACAAAATG
>NZ_JAMBOQ010000055.1 GCF_023715685.1 Priestia aryabhattai | reverse complement strand
GGGCGTTCCGAAACTCACCACAACGGAACACCGATTCGGCTGCTGCCGCCCCAGTCCAAGAAGAGAACGTTGTTCCCACTACACAGTTTGCGAGTCTCCCTTGTCACTGCACTGGCCTTGGAAGGACAGGTGCCGTTCCCTGTGCTGCAGAAGCTTGTCGGTCATAGCCGGTTGGTCATGACCTTGTACTACACCAAGCCTGGAGCCACCCATATTCGCGACGTCCTCCTCGATGCGAAGGCTCGCCTGGATGCAAATAAGAATGCGAGCATTCAGAACTTTCTGCTCGATACCGCACACGACGAACTTGTCCGAAGTGCGATCTGCAATAGTGTGAGCAGTGTTTCAGATGCAATCCCTGAGCATCCAGCGGCAAGAAACGCGTTGGGCTGGATGCCAATGCACCACGGCCTTTGCCTCGCTGGAGGAAACGCCAGCGATTCGATGGAGAATCGTTCGATTGGCGGATGCCA
>NZ_JAMBOQ010000054.1 GCF_023715685.1 Priestia aryabhattai | reverse complement strand
ATCTTTAAGTGTTGCATTTAATATGATGTTAGGAAACTTAAGGGGCATGGTAAAAAATATTGATACAACATTTTCGTATACAAATAATCAAGTACAGCAGATTAGAAAACAAACAGGCGAAGCAACGAGACAAGCGCAAGGTGTATCTGAGACACTTGCAGAAATTTCTTCAGGCGCTGAGCAATCAGCGGCATCAATTCAAGCAATTGTTTCTGCTGTTGATACAACGACTTCTATTGCAAGTGAAGTAGAAGAAAAAGCGAAGCAGTCTGATACATTGTCTTCAGAAATGGTTGAAGCTTTAGGGCATAGTACTCGTGTCTTTACGTCTTTAATTCAAGGTATTCAAACATTGGCAAAAGAAAATGAAGATTCAATGCAAAATGTACAGAAGTTAGAAGAACGAATGAAACAAGTAGAACATATTGTGTCTGTTGTGAGTGCGATTGCTAGCCAAACGAATTTATTAGCAC
>NZ_JAMBOQ010000053.1 GCF_023715685.1 Priestia aryabhattai | reverse complement strand
GTCGAGGGTCGTCTTCATGGTCGGCAGTCGTCAGCGGTGTCAGGAACCGCCACGATAGTGCCGCCGCGCCGGTTTGATAAGCGGGCGCGCGTGCGAATCACAGTTGATTTCGATTCAATAATTCGCGGCGAATATTGTCCGAACAATCGGGTGTGAAGCGGGAAGCCGGCCACGCCAACACGCGCAGCTTTTCGTCAGACGACGCGAAGCGGCCGCGTCAGGCCGCGACGGGCATCTCGTCGCGAATCCAGTCCAGCATCGCGCCGTGCTTCGGCGCCCATCCGAGTTCCCGCCGCGCGCGCAGCGCCTTCACGCGGCTGTTCGACGCGAGCGAGAAATGCGCACGCGAGTGACCGAGCGCCTGCGCGGCATCGGCGACGTCCCATTCGACGACCGAGCGCAACCCGAGCCGCGCGGCGAGCGCACGGCCGATCTGCGCGAACGACGCTTCGCCGTTTTCCGCGTAGTAGAAC
>NZ_JAMBOQ010000052.1 GCF_023715685.1 Priestia aryabhattai | reverse complement strand
GGGTGGACAACTCGACCAGCTTCGCGACCCAGCGCGACGCCAGGTCGTCGCCGTCGCCCGGGCCGGCGATGGCGCCCGCCCCGGCGCCGCCCGCCTGCTCGATCCGGCGCTGGATGCTGCGCGGCGCGAACAGCAGCATCGCGACGAGCACGCCGCCGGCCACGAAGATGAACAAGCCGCCCAGCATCACGGCCTGGACCACGCTCAGGTTTTGCATGACAACCTCGCAACGGTTCGTTATTCGGCTCGCGCGTCAGACGCGAATGCGGACGATACGGCGGATCCAGAACAGGCCGAACAGCATCGACACCAGCATCGTGCCGACCATCCGGATCCCGGCCGGATCCTCCCAGAGCACCGACAGGAATTCGCGTTTCAGCAGCGCCATCACCGCCGCGGTGCCGAACGGCAGCAGCCCGAGAATCCACGCGGACAGCCGCCCTTCCGCCGACAGCACGCGCACCTTGTCGAAC
>NZ_JAMBOQ010000051.1 GCF_023715685.1 Priestia aryabhattai | reverse complement strand
ACCCGCGCGACACCTGGCGACGTGCGCTGCGCGCCGGCTTGCCGCACACGGCGGCATGCTCGTGAACCGCGATCCAAGCGCGGATCGTTTCATTCCAGATTGTTTTGTATATCTTGTTCATAGCGGTTTTATAGGTGCCGACGCAACTGATCAGTAATGCGTATCAACTTGTCGTTGCGGACGCGAAATCGGGCGGTCGGGAGAAACTGAAACAGATTGACGGGCCGGACGTCCGGCGCGCTGTCGCCGGACACAGTTGCGACGCCGGACGGGCCCGTCGGGAGAAAAGACATCGATGCGACGCATCGGGTCATGCCGTACATCAACCAGAACCTGTCGAAACGGACAGATCGCGGCGAAGGTTACGGTGCGTCAGGGCTTGGCGGTAGCTTGTCGAACCGATATCCAATATCGGCACAACGCACATCCCTCGCGGAATGGCGCTTTAGTACCATCTTTCGATTGAAAAACGG
>NZ_JAMBOQ010000050.1 GCF_023715685.1 Priestia aryabhattai | reverse complement strand
CTCGACAACTGGGGCGTCGTGGTGGCCGGCATGGGGATGGTGATCATGACGACGGTGTCGTTCTACATGATTACCGCCTATACGCCGACCTTCGGCAAGGAAGTGCTGCACCTGTCGTCGCTCGATGCGCTCGTCGTGACCGTTTGTGTCGGGATCTCGAATCTCGTGTGGCTGCCGCTGTCCGGTGCGTTGTCCGACCGCATCGGCCGCCGCCCGGTGCTGATCGCGTTCACCGTGCTGACGCTGGTGTCGGCTTACCCGGCCGTGCTGTGGCTCGTCGGCGATCCGTCGTTCCTGCGGCTGCTCGCGGTCGAGCTGTGGCTGTCGTTCCTGTACGCGTCGTACAACGGGGCGATGGTCGTCGCGCTGACCGAAGTGATGCCGGCCGACGTGCGTACGGCCGGCTTTTCGCTCGCGTACAGCCTGGCCACGACGATCGGCGGCTTCACGCCGGCGATCTCGACGCTGCTGATC
>NZ_JAMBOQ010000049.1 GCF_023715685.1 Priestia aryabhattai | reverse complement strand
ACTATAGCTTTCCAGTCACTGGCGAGTCCTACGACCGTGGCGAGCGCGCTATGCGAATTCGGCTGGAAGAGATGGCCTCGCGCAGCAAACGGTTTTTCGGGGTGGGCAGTGTTCCGTGCATGGACGCCGGTCGATGGTTCACGCTCGAAGACCATCCCGAGCACGACGCAGACAAGCCTCAGGACCGCGAGTTCGCGATTCTTGGCGTGCGTTGGGCTATCCAGAACAATCTGCCGTTGGGCAACAGCCGCCCCTTTCCGGGTAGCCTGCAGCGACGCCTGTCGCGTCTGCGTGCCGAATACAAGGACCGGCAGGCCGCATTCGTATCGAAGGACCCGTTAGGCAATGAAAGTTTCGTGCTGGCCGAAATCGAGGTCCAGCGCCGCTCGGTGCCATTCCGCAGCCCGTTCGAGCACAGAAAGCCGGTCATGCATATGCAGACCGCCACTATCGTGGGACCGGCGGGTGAGGAGG
>NZ_JAMBOQ010000048.1 GCF_023715685.1 Priestia aryabhattai | reverse complement strand
ACCTTCTCCATCTCTTCCAGGAAGCGTTGGCGCCTCGTCACTCGCTTCTTGCCTGCAATTTCCGCTTCCGCGAAGCCGATCTGCCTCTTCATCGTCGTGGGTCCGTTCCGTGAGCTGTCTTCTAAACGTCCTCGGCTACGTCTGCGATGACCGCCGAGCCGAATAAATCAGCGTTTCCCTAGCTCATGGTCGCTCATACTGCGAGAGCTATCCGCCGCCAGTCAATGCAGCATGACGTGTGTCGAGATCGTATCGCGTTCTATCACCGATCTGTAGTCCAAGGTTGCGCAAGGTAGTGTTGTAATGGCAAACAGGTAAGACCGGGACTCATCTAACCTGCATCGTCTTCTGGACATCATGGTCCGTGGCAAAAATGAGGCATGAGTCAGCGGATTCCATTGGGGCCAGCGGACTTCGACCTGCATGGGCCGGATATAAAACCGCAGCCTGTATCTGTTCGACAGAGCAACAAAC
>NZ_JAMBOQ010000047.1 GCF_023715685.1 Priestia aryabhattai | reverse complement strand
GCGTACACCACCGGCAGGAACAGGATCATCATCAGCATCGCGAGCGCGCTCTTCAGCGGCTGCGAGAACACGAAGATGTTGAGCTGCGGCACCGCGCGCCCGACCAGGCCGACGCCGAGCTCGACGAGCACCAGCACGATCGTGACCGGCGCGGCGAGCTTCACCATCCATTCGAAGATCGTGTCGGTCTGCCGCACGATGAAGGTCTGCAGCATCGACGAGAAATCGGGGCCGAGCGAGCCGATCGGCCACCAGGCGTACGACTGCGCGAACAGTTGCACGAGCACCTGCAGCCCGCCGGCTGTCACGAACAGCGCGATCGCGACGAAATTCAGGAATCCGGAAGTCGGGCCGCCCTCGTGGCCACCCATCGGATCGAAGAACGCGGCGCTGCCGCTGCCGGTCTGGAAATCGATCAGGTAGCCGACGCCCTGGATCGCGAACAGCACCGCGCTGAACGCGCCCGCGAGCAGCA
>NZ_JAMBOQ010000046.1 GCF_023715685.1 Priestia aryabhattai | reverse complement strand
ATATTGGGCAAACGACGGCGATCGCACTGGTGATTGCGTTGATTATCGGTCTCAAATGGCGGGATTTTTTGCTGCACGCCTTCGATCCAACGCAGGCTAAAGCCAGCGGCCTGCGCGGCGGATTGCTGCACTACGGCCTGCTGTGCATGATCGCCCTGACCATCGTCGCGACGCTGCAGTCGGTGGGGATTATTCTGTCGATTTCGCTGCTGATTGCCCCCGGGGCGATCGCGCTTCTGCTGGTGAGACGCTTTATCCACGCCCTGCTGCTGGCGGTAGCGGTGGCCATCGGCTGCTCGGCGGGAGGGGTGTGGCTGGCGTTTTATCTCGACAGCGCGCCAGCGCCGACTATCGTGGTGCTGTTTACCGCGCTGTTTGTGGTCGCCTTTGTCGCAAGCACGATCCGCGATAGTCAGAAACAGAAAACTTCAGCAATTATCCCCGGTGGCGGCTAACGCCTTGCCGGGGCTACAAG
>NZ_JAMBOQ010000045.1 GCF_023715685.1 Priestia aryabhattai | reverse complement strand
ATCGCCACCGAACGCGTGAACGTGCTGTTCGGCGGCTACATGTCGAGCAGCCGCAAGGCGCTGATTCCGATCGTCGAGAAGTGGGACAAGCTGCTGTTCTACCCGACGCTCTACGAAGGCTTCGAGTTCTCGCCGAACGTGATCTACACCGGCGCCGCGCCGAACCAGAACAGCGTGCAGCTCGCCGCGTTCATGACCGCGCAGTTCGGCGCGCGCGTGTACCTGGTCGGCTCCGACTACATCTATCCGTACGAGTCGAACCGCATCATGATCGACCTCGTCACGCAGCATCCGGAAGGTCAGATCCTCGGCGAGGTGTACATGCCGCTCGTCGCGTCCGAGCAGGATTTCGCGGCGGTGGTCGAGGACATTCGCGCGAAGGCGCCCGACTTCGTGTTCAGCACGCTGGTCGGCGACAGCACGGCCGCGTTCTATCGCGCGTATGCGCAAGCCGGCCTCGACGCACGCAAGATGC
>NZ_JAMBOQ010000044.1 GCF_023715685.1 Priestia aryabhattai | reverse complement strand
CGACTACCCGGACGAAGTGGACGGGCTGATCATGATGGCGCCCGGCGGCGTCGAGGATCGCGACACCTATTTCCGGATGGAAGGGATTCAGCGGATGGTGAAGCTGTTCACCCATCGCCAGATGAATGACGACACGATGCGCGAACTGCTGACGCTGCTCGTGCACGATCCGGCGATCGTCACCGACGCGCTCGTCGCCGAGCGGATGAAGGTATGCGTCGAGCAGCCGACCGAAGTGCTGTCGACGATGAGCGTGCCGAACCTGACCGCGGCGCTCGGCGATCTGCGCAGCCCGGTGCTCGGTTTCTGGGGTACGGACGATCGCTTCAATCCGGTCGGCGGCGCGCTGACCTTCCTCGAACGCTGCCGCGATGCGCGCTTCGTGCTGATGAACCGCTGCGGCCATTGGGTGATGGTGGAGCACGCCGATTATTTCAATCGGGAATGCCTCGATTTTCTTGCGGCGCGGAATACGCG
>NZ_JAMBOQ010000043.1 GCF_023715685.1 Priestia aryabhattai | reverse complement strand
GCACCGACGTCGGCCCGGTCGTGTCGAAGGCGGCGAAGGCGCGCATCCTGTCGCTGATCGACGCCGGCGTGAAGGAAGGCGCGACGCTGCTGCTCGACGGCCGCGACGTGAAGGTGCCCGGCTACGAGCACGGCAACTTCGTCGGCCCGACGATCTTCTCCGGCGTGACGACCGACATGTCGATCTACCAGGAAGAAATCTTCGGGCCGGTGGTGGTCGTGCTGGAAGCCGACACGCTCGACGACGCGATCGCGCTCGTCAACCGCAACCCGATGGGCAACGGCGTGGGTCTGTTCACGCAGAGCGGCGCGGCCGCGCGCAAGTTCCAGAGCGAGATCGACATCGGCCAGGTCGGCATCAACATCCCGATTCCGGTGCCGGTGCCCTACTTCAGCTTCACCGGTTCGCGCGGCTCGAAGCTCGGCGATCTCGGCCCGTACGGCAAGCAGGTCGTGCAGTTCTACACGCAGACCAAGAC
>NZ_JAMBOQ010000042.1 GCF_023715685.1 Priestia aryabhattai | reverse complement strand
GGGTGTAACTATACGCGCGTGCGGCGCGGCCCGCAAGCGTTATTTTGCGTTTTTTCATTTCGTTGTTTCCCCACAACACGACAGGGCAATCTGCACAAACAGATTGCCCTGTACAATCAACGCGTTAGCACTTCGTAGAATCGTCGGCGCGTGTGCCAGTATACGAGCGCGCGCTCTAGTTCGTGCGGCAGATCACGGCTCAATGTATGCGAGTTACGTTCGTGCTCGCCCCGGACGAGTGCGGCATGCGCCGCGCGCCGTGACCTGTTCTCTATTCATGGCGCTCAGCCGACCATGTTAACGGAACGCACAGAGTAGCCCGCACGCTTCGCGATTGCCGATGCTTGCGAACGCGTGTCGGCGTCAACCTGCACCGTGAAGTAACCGCCGCTACCGTTGACGGGCAACGCCGTTTCATTTACTTCTACGTCGTACAGGTGCGCGGATTTGTTGCGGTCGCCCAATCGCACGGTTTGCATA
>NZ_JAMBOQ010000041.1 GCF_023715685.1 Priestia aryabhattai | reverse complement strand
AGCAACACCAGCACGCCGGCCGGCACGAGCACCGCGACGAATGCCGGCGCCAGCGTGTGTGCGTAAAAGTATTCGACGGTCTCGACGTCCTGCGTCGCGAGCGACACGAGATCGCCGGAACGGCGGCGCAGCAGCCCGGCCGGCGCGAGCCGTTCGAGCGTCGCGAACAGCGCGATGCGCATTTCCGCGAGCAGCCGGTACGCCATGTCGTGCGCGAGCCACGATTCGAGCCAGTGCAGCACGGCCGCGACCGGCGCGATCACGAGCAGCGCGGCCACCAGCCCCGTGCCGACCTGCCCGGTCGGCACCGCGCCGACCACCCGCGCGCCGAGCACGCCGACACCGATGAACGCGAGCACGCGGCCGATCCCGAACAGCACGGTCAGCACCACCTTGCCTTTCCATGGACGCACGAAGCGCAGCAGCGTCCGCACCGTTTCCGGCCAGCCGATCGTCGCCGCGTCGTCGTTCAGCGGCCGCAC
>NZ_JAMBOQ010000040.1 GCF_023715685.1 Priestia aryabhattai | reverse complement strand
CAAGATCTGTTGTAAACTGATTCATAGGAAGACCTTCTTTCTTTGAATTGGTTGTGGTGACTTAATTCTACAAGAAAAGGTCTTCCTTTTTGTATTTATTCATTTACACAAGATATTTTACGCTCTCTAATTTTAGTCAAAGATACATAATTAACTTATATTATTCAAAAGAGTAAATATATAAACTGTGTTATAAAAATTTTAGTTTTATTATTTACTCTAATTGACGACAAATTGTGACTTTTTCTACAAAGTATATAAAAGATAAACCTATTTTTAATAAAGTACGTTTATTATTACTTAATAATATAGTGGAAAGTAAAACTAAACATAATCACTCTTTCCGGTACACAACCCAAAAAAGAACCCTTGTCGCAGAACGGGGACTGACCCCCTATAGTGAGACAAATAAAAAACACCTTTAAGTTAAAAAACGGGTATATACTACCTAACAATCACTTGGAGGTGTTTTTTCTATGGGGACAAGAGTTAGTTATCCAGCAGAGGT
>NZ_JAMBOQ010000039.1 GCF_023715685.1 Priestia aryabhattai | reverse complement strand
CTGTTCATGCTTGCGACTCGTCGATTCGTTGAGGCTTGCGCTTGAGCATGCCGGTGGCATTGCATTCCGGCAGAAACGTGGCGAAATCAATGCCAAATCGCTCGCTGAGACTCCGGCCGGCGTCCATCAGGTTGATGACCTGCCGCGTTCCCAGCACTGGATTAGCGGGGTTCATCTGCCGCGCGAGACGGCGCATGAATGCGTTGCCAACGCGGAGTTGTTCTTCTTCGCCCAGCGTCATGAAGACGGGCGCAAGGTGATCGCGATAAAGCACGGCATCGAGCAACTGACTACGACGGAATACTGCCTTGCCTGCATCGAGATCCGGATAGAGCTCGACATCGTCGCAAACTCCAGCGAGCTGAAGCAAGTCCGATTCGGTCTCTTCGAACGAGATGTGCACATCGCTCGCGGTGCCCACCGCCACTAGTTGAGTAGAGTCTTCGACGGCCCGGTCGAGCGCAGCCTTGCAGCGCTCAATGAGCCGCCAACAAGCGGTGAGATCCTCCGCGAAGTCGTTAAATCGCTTCATCGATCC
>NZ_JAMBOQ010000038.1 GCF_023715685.1 Priestia aryabhattai | reverse complement strand
GAGCTTACTTGCTTCGCTCATTCAGCCAAGCGACGATTCGGAAGCCCTTCCATTTCCGAATGGTTTCAATGGTTGCTTCAAGTGCCTCGATCTGTTCCATTAGGTCCTTTACCTCGTTCCCGTGTTTCCGCTCTGCCTGTGCAAGATTTTCCAGTTGGCATGTCAGCAGTTGGTGGTTTCGAGTCGCGAACTGCTCCGCGGCATGTGCGTGATCGCGTCGAAGCGAAGTAAGAGCTGCGAGGTAGCGTTTGCCGAGACTCGATTGGCTACCGCGAGAACTCGGCTCGTATTGGGCAAATTCCGATGCTAGTTTGGTGAGAGCGGTTGACAGTGCATCCGGATTGCACGAAGCATGTTCGTTATGGAAGCCTAGCGAATGCGTCGCCGGAGCGTCTGACAGTTCGGGAACGGCGGGCTGCTGAGGGAGATCCGGCTCAGTGGTTGCTGCTACGTCTATCGGCCGCAGTCGTTGCAATTCCGTGAATCCGTCGAATTGATCGAGCATGGACTCAGCGATCGCGAACCAACTCAAAATCGTACTATCGAACGCGTCGAGTTCAACGATTTGC
>NZ_JAMBOQ010000037.1 GCF_023715685.1 Priestia aryabhattai | reverse complement strand
CGATAAAGGGGGTGAAAGGCCCCCTCGCCGTAAGCCCAAGGTTTCCTACGCAACGTTCATCGGCGTAGGGTGAGTCGGCCCCTAAGGCGAGGCAGAAATGCGTAGCTGATGGGAAGCAGGTCAATATTCCTGCACCATTGTTAGATGCGATGGGGGGACGGATCGCGGAAGGTTGTCCGGGTGTTGGAAGTCCCGGTCGCTGCATTGGAGAAGGCGCTTAGGCAAATCCGGGCGCGTAATTCAAGGGTGTGGCGCGAGCTCCTTCGGGAGCGAAGCAATTGGAAGTGGTTCCAAGAAAAGCCTCTAAGCTTCAGTCTAACGATGACCGTACCGCAAACCGACACAGGTGGGCGAGATGAGTATTCTAAGGCGCTTGAGAGAACTCGGGAGAAGGAACTCGGCAAATTGGTACCGTAACTTCGGGATAAGGTACGCCCTTGTAGCTTGACCAGCCTGCGCTGGAAGGGTGAAGGGGTTGCAATAAACTGGTGGCTGCGACTGTTTAATAAAAACACAGCACTCTGCAAACACGAAAGTGGACGTATAGGGTGTGACGCCTGCCCGGTGCCGGAAGATTAAATGATGGGGTGCAAGCTCTTGATTGAAGTCCCGGTAAACGGCGGCCGTAACTATAACGGTCCTAAGG
>NZ_JAMBOQ010000036.1 GCF_023715685.1 Priestia aryabhattai | reverse complement strand
GCTCAAGCGATTGAACGCCGCGCGCGCCACCGGCGCCTATGACCGCAAGTTCCAGCAGTACGCCCGGGTGCCGCTGCTGATCGTCGATGACTTCGCGCTCAAACCGCTACGTACCCCGCAGGACGAGGACTTCCACGATCTCGTCGCGGCCCGCTACGAGCACGCGGCGACCATCCTGACGTCGAATCTCGACTTCGGTGAATGGGGCGCCGCGTTCCCCGACAACCGCATCCTCGGCACCGCCACACTCGACCGACTACGCCACGGCGCCTACCGGCTCGTCCTCGAGGGCGACAGTTACCGCACCCCGAAACCGATGCCAGATCCCCCTCAAAATGCAGTTGCCAAAAACGGCAAAAAACCGCAACCTTGAAACCGTTCGAATCCGCGTTTTACCCCCGGTTCTGCTGGCGCCATTACGCCGCCCATCCCCGGCTCCTTTACGCCGCCCCGCGACACAAACGAAGGAAGCTGCGCGCAGCATGAAAGACGGGCAACCAGAGGAAGGCGCTTCCGAATTCGCTTTTCCCACTTCTGAGCGACACGCCCTGGTTTCAGAACGCAAGCTACTACCCGCGGCCGAAGTCTGCCGCGACTTAGGTATCACCCGACAAGCGTTGAGCAACGCCGTCGCGGCTGGGCGCATA
>NZ_JAMBOQ010000035.1 GCF_023715685.1 Priestia aryabhattai | reverse complement strand
TGTTTATGAAAGATATGATGAATGGTTTCTTTAACTTCTTTATATTTGTCAGGGCGCTTAAAGGCTTTTATCCAATAATAATACGTACTACGAGCGATTCTAGCTACTTTGATAAGGTCGACGACCTTATACTCATGCCTTAATTCAAACACTACTTGGGCTTTTTCGCGCTCTTTAATTCCCTTGATGTTTGTACTAAGGCGTTCAACTTTTTTAAGTACGCATTTTCCATTCGTAAATATTCAAGTTCCTTTACTAGTTCTTCATTTGTTTTCTGTGAATCATTATTTTTAATCGGATTCTTCTTCACTTTTGGCGGCCTCCTGGTCTTGGCATACAGGCCGTCCATGCCCTGTTCTTCAAAGATCCTTCTCCATTTTATAACCGTTGAATATGAAGGGATATTAAATACAGAAGATGCTTCACGAATAGACGCTCCCGTTTTTTCAATATACGTTAATACGTCCATTTTAAACTCGGCAGAGTACTTTGTATACGTTGATTCTAAACCTTCTTTCCCATGTTTTTTAAATAATGCCACCCATTGAATAACATCTGATGTATTCGCACCATATAACTCAGCTGTTTCTTTATATGAATATTGCTTATTGATGTAGAAATCTACAGCTTTTAACTTTGTTTCAAGTGTGTGTTTTGACATAAAAAACTGCACCTCCAATTATTAGTTTTTGTCTAACAATTGGGGTGCAGTTCA
>NZ_JAMBOQ010000034.1 GCF_023715685.1 Priestia aryabhattai | reverse complement strand
ACCACGGCTATCGCAAGTTCTTCCCGCTGTGGGCGCTCGCGCGCTACCGCAACCTGAAGCGCGCGAACGCGACGCGCGTGACGGTCGGGATGTAACGCGTGGCGACGACGCAGCACAACGGCGCATTGCCCGTCATCGCGGTGACGGGGATGGCGTTCGAGGCGCGCATCGCACGCGGTGACGGCGTCGAGGCGGTGTTCGCCGCGCGGGCCGACCGGCTCGAGCGCGCGCTCGCCGATGCGACCGCGCACGGTTGCGCGGGTATCGTGAGCTTTGGCACGGCGGGCGGCCTCGCGCCCGATCTCGCGCCCGGTGCGCTCGTGATCGCGAACGCGATCGACGGGCCGTTCGGCCGCGTGGAGACCGATGCGGGCTGGAGCGCGCGGCTCGTCGCCGCGCTGCAAGACACGCCGGTGTGGGCGCGCGTCACGCGCGGCACGATGGCGGCCGTCGGCGCGCCGGTCGTCAGCGAACAGGACAAGGCGTCGCTGCATCACGCGAAGGGCGCGCTGGCCGTCGACATGGAGTCGCACATCGCGGCGGCCTTCGCGGCCGCGCGCGGCGTGCCGTTCGCGGTGTGCCGCGCGATCGTCGATCCGGCGTGGCGCACGCTGCCGCGTGCGGCGACGGCCGGCCTGCGCGACGACGGCAGCACGGCGATCCTGCCGATCCTGCGCGAACTGCTGAAGCAGCCGTCGCAGCTCGGCCCGCTGCTGCAGGT
>NZ_JAMBOQ010000033.1 GCF_023715685.1 Priestia aryabhattai | reverse complement strand
GACCGATCGGTTAACAGCCGATAGCTCTACCACTGAGCTACTGTGGAATATGGTGGGCCTAAGTGGACTCGAACCACCGACCTCACGCTTATCAGGCGTGCGCTCTAACCAGCTGAGCTATAGGCCCATATTTGGAGCGGGTGATGAGAATCGAACTCACGACATCAGCTTGGAAGGCTGAGGTTTTACCACTAAACTACACCCGCGTTACTTAAGATGGGGCGACTGATGGGAATCGAACCCACGAATGCCGGAACCACAATCCGGTGCGTTAACCACTTCGCCACAATCGCCGTCTTAAAATGGTGGCTCGGGACGGAATCGAACCGCCGACACAAGGATTTTCAGTCCTTTGCTCTACCAACTGAGCTACCGAGCCAACAAAATGGCGGTCCCGACGGGAATCGAACCCGCGATCTCCTGCGTGACAGGCAGGCATGTTAACCGCTACACCACGGGACCACTTTGGTTGCGGGGACAGGATTTGAACCTGCGACCTTCGGGTTATGAGCCCGACGAGCTACCGAACTGCTCCACCCCGCGATGATATGATATAAATAAATGGCGGAGGAAGAGGGATTCGAACCCCCGCGGGCTTTAACACCCCTGTCGGTTTTCAAGACCGATCCCTTCAGCCGGACTTGGGTATTCCTCCGTATATTTATAACAAACGTAACTTATATGGTAGCGGCGGAGGGAGTCGAACCCACGACCTCACGGGTATGAACCGTACGCTCTAGCCAGCTGAGCTACACCGCCATATTATTAGTTACAGTTATTTAATTTAATTGGTGGAGCCTAGCGGGATCGAACCGCTGACCTCCTGCGTGCAAGGCAGGCGCTCTCCCAGCTGAGCTAAGGCCCCATAAATGGTCGGGAAGACAGGATTCGAACCTGCGACCCCTTGGTCCCAA
>NZ_JAMBOQ010000032.1 GCF_023715685.1 Priestia aryabhattai | reverse complement strand
AGGGACCGTCAATAATTTTGTGTAAATGGGAGTGTCCTTTTCTTATGAACGTTACCCACTAGTTTGCTTTAAACATCATTTGTAGCTCTGCGCGAGCTTGATCGAAACCAATGTGACATCTTGTCGCAAAGCGCTGATTATACTGGTCAAACTGAGAAACGAGGAAGCGCTCAAGTGACTCTTCGTTAGGGAATTGTTCCTTACGTTTACTATATTTCTTGATTTGTTTATTAAAAGATTCAATGAGATTGGTAGAATAAATACTACGCCAAATAGACTTAGGAAAGCTATAAAACGTGAACAAATAAGGGTTATTGAGCAATGGTTTTGTCACTTTTGGATACTTAGATTTCCACTTTTCAATAAACGAATGCAGGGCCTGTTGACCCATTTCAAGGCTTTCTGCACGGTACACAGATTTAAAGTCTTCACAGATTTCAGCTCGATCGGATACACGAACTTTATGAGCAATCGTCCGTGAAAGATGGACGCAGCATGTTTGGTAAGAAGAAGCTGGATAGATAGAAAAAACACTGTCTGAGATTCCTTTTAACCCGTCGGAAATAAACAACAGAATCTCCTCTACGCCACGGGATTTGATGTCTTCTAAAAGTTCTTTCCAGACAAAGGCAGATTCGTTAGGAGCGATTGTATAGCCAAGCACTTCTTTTGAACCGTCTTCGCGAATGCCAACGGCAATATAGACAGCTTCTTTAGACACGGTATCCCGTTTTAAAGCAATATATGTAGCATCTAAATAAACGCACGCATAGCGTGCACACAACGTTCGATCTCGGAATGCTTCTACCTGTTCAGACATCACCTTTGTCATATTTGAAATGGTTTGAGGTGTGTAATGGTGACCATACATGCGCTCCATCAAATGGGCAATTTCAGCAGTCGTTACGCCCTTTTGGAACATATGAATAACAAACGCTTCAAGCGTATCATTGGCTCTTTTATAAGGAGCCACCGTCTGTTGCTTAAAGTCGCCATTCCGATCACGAGGAATAACGAGATGAAGTGCTCCAAACTCTGTGTGCAGCGTCCGTTCGTACGAACCATTTCGTGAATTCCCTGTATTAAATCCAATACGTTCATATTTTTCGTAGTCCAAAAAAGCTGTCAATTCGCTCGCTAAGAGCGTATTAACCGCATTTTCTAAGTGAGAACGGAAAATTTCCGTCACATCTTCTTTTTGGACTAGAGCTTGAACAAGATCTGTTGTAAACTGATTCATAGGAAGACCTTCTTTCTTTGAATTGGTTGTGGTGACTTAATTCTACAAGAAAAGGTCTTCCTTTTTGTATTTATTCATTTACACAAGATATTTTACGCTCTC
>NZ_JAMBOQ010000031.1 GCF_023715685.1 Priestia aryabhattai | reverse complement strand
TTTGGTTAAGTCCTCGATCGATTAGTATCAGTCAGCTACACATGTCGCCACGCTTCCACCTCTGACCTATCAACCTGATCATCTTTCAGGGATCTTACTAGCTTGCGCTATGGGAAATCTCATCTTGAGGGGGGCTTCATGCTTAGATGCTTTCAGCACTTATCCCGTCCACACATAGCTACCCAGCGATGCCTTTGGCAAGACAACTGGTACACCAGCGGTGTGTCCATCCCGGTCCTCTCGTACTAAGGACAGCTCCTCTCAAATTTCCTACGCCCACGACGGATAGGGACCGAACTGTCTCACGACGTTCTGAACCCAGCTCGCGTACCGCTTTAATGGGCGAACAGCCCAACCCTTGGGACCGACTACAGCCCCAGGATGCGATGAGCCGACATCGAGGTGCCAAACCTCCCCGTCGATGTGGACTCTTGGGGGAGATAAGCCTGTTATCCCCGGGGTAGCTTTTATCCGTTGAGCGATGGCCCTTCCATGCGGAACCACCGGATCACTAAGCCCGACTTTCGTCCCTGCTCGACTTGTAGGTCTCGCAGTCAAGCTCCCTTGTGCCTTTACACTCTACGAATGATTTCCAACCATTCTGAGGGAACCTTTGGGCGCCTCCGTTACATTTTAGGAGGCGACCGCCCCAGTCAAACTGCCCACCTGACACTGTCTCCCGGCCCGATTAGGGCCGCGGGTTAGAATTTCAATACAGCCAGGGTAGTATCCCACCGACGCCTCCACCGAAGCTAGCGCTCCGGTTTCTCAGGCTCCTACCTATCCTGTACAAGCTGTACCAAAATTCAATATCAGGCTACAGTAAAGCTCCACGGGGTCTTTCCGTCCTGTCGCGGGTAACCTGCATCTTCACAGGTACTATAATTTCACCGAGTCTCTCGTTGAGACAGTGCCCAGATCGTTACGCCTTTCGTGCGGGTCGGAACTTACCCGACAAGGAATTTCGCTACCTTAGGACCGTTATAGTTACGGCCGCCGTTTACTGGGGCTTCGATTCAGAGCTTCTCCCAAAGGATAACCCCTCCTCTTAACCTTCCAGCACCGGGCAGGCGTCAGCCCCTATACTTCGCCTTGCGGCTTCGCAGAGACCTGTGTTTTTGCTAAACAGTCGCCTGGGCCTATTCACTGCGGCTCTCTCGGGCTATACACCCTACCAGAGCACCCCTTCTCCCGAAGTTACGGGGTCATTTTGCCGAGTTCCTTAACGAGAGTTCTCTCGATCACCTTAGGATTCTCTCCTCGCCTACCTGTGTCGGTTTGCGGTACGGGCACCTCCCGCCTCGCTAGAGGCTTTTCTTGGCAGTGTGGAATCAGGAACTTCGGTACTATA
>NZ_JAMBOQ010000029.1 GCF_023715685.1 Priestia aryabhattai | reverse complement strand
CACCCGAAGTCGGTGGAGTAACCGTAAGGAGCTAGCCGCCTAAGGTGGGACAGATGATTGGGGTGAAGTCGTAACAAGGTAGCCGTATCGGAAGGTGCGGCTGGATCACCTCCTTTCTAAGGATTTTTACATGACGTACGTTTTGACACTTTGTTCAGTTTTGAGAGTTCAATCTCTCAATTATAGAAAGCATACTACTTTCTTCTTATTAGATAAGAAGAATTTTGGTTGCGATTGTTCTTTGAAAACTAGATAACAGTAATTGCTGAGGAAAAGTGAAACTTTTCTTTAATCAAACCAATAAATAACACAACAGTATGTTGTACCATTTATTCGCTAATGGTTAAGTTAGAAAGGGCGCACGGTGAATGCCTTGGCACTAGGAGCCGATGAAGGACGGGACTAACACCGATATGCTTCGGGGAGCTGTAAGTGAGCTTTGATCCGGAGATTTCCGAATGGGGAAACCCACTGTTCGTAATGGAACAGTATCTTTATCTGAATACATAGGATATTGAAGGCAGACCCGGGGAACTGAAACATCTAAGTACCCGGAGGAAGAGAAAGCAAATGCGATTTCCTGAGTAGCGGCGAGCGAAACGGAATTAGCCCAAACCAAGAGGCTTGCCTCTTGGGGTTGTAGGACACTCTATACGGAGTTACAAAGGAACGAAGTAAATGAAGCGACCTGGAAAGGTCCGTCGAAGAAGGTAACAACCCTGTAGTTGAAACTTCGTTCCCTCTTGAGTGGATCCTGAGTACGGCGGAACACGTGAAATTCCGTCGGAATCTGGGAGGACCATCTCCCAAGGCTAAATACTACCTAGTGACCGATAGTGAACCAGTACCGTGAGGGAAAGGTGAAAAGCACCCCGGAAGGGGAGTGAAAGAGATCCTGAAACCGTGTGCCTACAAGTAGTCAGAGCCCGTTAACGGGTGATGGCGTGCCTTTTGTAGAATGAACCGGCGAGTTACGATCCCATGCAAGGTTAAGCCGATAAGGCGGAGCCGTAGCGAAAGCGAGTCTGAATAGGGCGTTTAGTATGTGGTTGTAGACCCGAAACCAGGTGATCTACCCATGTCCAGGGTGAAGTTCAGGTAACACTGAATGGAGGCCCGAACCCACGCACGTTGAAAAGTGCGGGGATGAGGTGTGGGTAGCGGAGAAATTCCAATCGAACCTGGAGATAGCTGGTTCTCTCCGAAATAGCTTTAGGGCTAGCCTCATGTTGTAAGAGTCTTGGAGGTAGAGCACTGATTGGACTAGGGGCCCCCAACGGGTTACCGAATTCAGTCAAACTCCGAATGCCAAAGACTTATCCATGGGAGTCAGACTGCGAGTGATAAGATCCGTAGTCAAAAGGGAAACAGCCCAGACCACCAGCTAAGGTCCCCAAGTATACGTTAAGTGGAAAAGGATGTGGAGTTGCTTAGACAACCAGGATGTTGGCTTAGAAGCAGCCACCATTTAAAGAGTGCGTAATAGCTCACTGGTCGAGTGACTCTGCGCCGAAAATGTACCGGGGCTAAACGTATCACCGAAGCTGTGGATTGACATCTTAGATGTCAGTGGTAGGAGAGCGTTCTAAGTGCTGTGAAGTCAGACCGTAAGGACTGGTGGAGCGCTTAGAAGTGAGAATGCCGGTATGAGTAGCGAAAGACAAGTGAGAATCTTGTCCACCGAATGCCTAAGGTTTCCTGAGGAAGGCTCGTCCGCTCAGGGTTAGTCGGGACCTAAGCCGAGGCTGAAAAGCGTAGGCGATGGCCAACAGGTTGATATTCCTGTACCACCTCCCCGCCGTTTGAGTAATGGGGGGACGCAGTAGGATAGGGTAAGCGCGCTGCTGGATATGCGCGTTCAAGCAGTTAGGCTGATGAGTAGGCAAATCCGCTCATCAT
>NZ_JAMBOQ010000028.1 GCF_023715685.1 Priestia aryabhattai | reverse complement strand
ACTATATTACCTATTACAACAATGCCCGTATTCAAACGAAACTAAACAACCGGTCACCAGTACAATACCGGCAAATGGTTGTTTAAAAGGTGCTTTGATTCCTGTCTCACAAACAGGGTGCAGTCCCCGTTCTGCGACAAGGGTTCTTTTTTGTGATGTGTTCCGGAAGAGACTTTATGTAAACTAGCGATGTATATGACATGCATTAAAAAACAATAAGACTTATTGAATAAATATCTTATAATTAGCAAACCTATACCCATAATCTTATATCCCAGTATGGAGGACAAAATGAAACAATTATTATGTATCACTTTGATTATGGGACTGTTTCTACCAATAGCTCATAACACATATGCTTATTCTGACACAAATCCTGCTTTATCTAATTTTTATAAAAGTTACATGACGAAAGGTGCTAAAGGCGCTGAGCGTTATGTTGCAAAAGGTGTTACGATTCCATAAGTAACTGAAAAAACAAGAATTGTGCGTTTTCAAGGTTTGCCTGCTGCCGACAAAGAAAATACACGTATTATGATTGCCTATTTTGAAAATGGGAAAGTAGATATCGATCGTATAGCATTTATTTGGAGGGTTTCTTTTAACAAAGAGAACGTTACTAGCATCGAAGAACTATATGATGGATCAGAACCGAACTTAAAAAAATAAACGTAAGTTATATAAAAGGCCCTTGGTTGAAATATACCAAGGGCCTTTTGATTCCTATAACGGTGATTATGGTAACTAAAAACGTATGGAGTATATAAAGTGCAAATTTTTAAAGTTACTACTTGAACCTCCAGTTACGTGAGGTATTATGATGAAATTAATCAGATTAATACTAGATTGTAAGGAGGATACGTAAGTTGGATAAAGAGTTAAATTTCACAATTGGTAAATTTTCTAAGAAAACGGGTGTTTCAATAAGGACATTGCATTATTATGACGAAATAGGGCTACTCAAAGCTCAAAAAGATCCCAATTCTCGTCATCGTCTATATGGGGAGGATCATATAGTAAAGCTTCAAAAGATCGTAGCATTAAAATTCCTAGGTTATAACTTAGAAGAAATAGGACTAATGCTAATGGATACCAGTCTTAACTTAAGTTTACAAAACACTTTACTCCAACAGCAAAAGGCATTTGAGGAGAAAAAACAGCATTTAGATAAAGTTCTTAAAGCTATTAGTCGAACGATTTCCTTGCTAGATAGTCAGGAGAATATCCCCAGTGAAATATTAATTAATTTAATTAATAACATCCAAAATGAGCAAGATCAGCGTACATGGCTTGAACATTTTACTTCTAAAGAAATTGCAGATAAGGTATACATTAAATCTGAAGAGGAGAACTTATCTTTGGATAAAGAATTTATTGACTTATCGAGAGAAGTAAAAAAGTTAGTGGGAAAACCAGTTCATTATCCAGAAGTACAAGAGTTGGCCAATAAACATTTACAGGCATCTCTTAAGTATGTTGGTGAGGAAGCTATGTATGCTTTTGGAAAATTAGAGGATGAGCAAATAGGAGATTTTCAGATTATGATGGCATCCCCTTATACGGAAGAAGAGGAAAAATGGTTAGACCAAGTGATAGAATATTATATGGTTCAAAACGGGATGTATAATCCAAATTCTAACGAAAACAATGTTAAATAATTTTTTATAAACTAACTCAATAACCAAGATTGTTAAAGGAACCCATAGATACTTCTATGGGTTCCTTTTTAATTCCTATAATTCACATTAAGGAACATTATGGTAACTAAAATTGAATATGACATACGTATATAAAGGTAAATTACTTTTTATACGTATGTCATATTCAATTTTAGATCATTGCGTACTTGCAATAATGAATAACATTCTATATGTTGAGCAAACTACAAAAGAGGATTTATCCTCTCGACATTTTCTTTTTCTGAGGTGCAAATGAAAAAACTACCTTACTCTGAACTGAACCCAAAAAGTTAGACACGTTATTTAGGCAGCTAATGAGGATTGAATTCTGTATTCTACAGGGGTCAATCCTTTTAATTTTTCTTTTATTCGTAGATGGTTGTAATATAGGATATAGGC
>NZ_JAMBOQ010000027.1 GCF_023715685.1 Priestia aryabhattai | reverse complement strand
TTTGGTGCGAGACGTTAATCTCAAAAGTTAGGCTAATAACCTAACGGGGAGGGATTGATCTCAATGGAATCTGAATTTAGATTACAAGAGATACAACTTTTTCAGTGACAGAAGGAATGATTGGGTAACGCCTTGAAACTTCTGCGGTAATACGCCCTAACCTCAAGTCGCAGCAACGGCTTGGGCGACCATAGCTGGGTAACGTATGCATGAAAGTAACCCGAAGTACCTCTCATGAGGTAACCGAAAGCCAAAGGGAGTAATAAACCCGGTGGAACTGGACGAGTAATGTATGCCGTGGATTATATACGGTGAGAATGTGATAAATCACTGACGAACTCGCGAATGTACGCTTCGATAGCTTTACGGCTTAGAAATGAGTCGGGTCTGAAAAGATGACTTGGTTTAAGGAAACAAAGGTAATCGAAGATGCCCTAATTCTTACACTGTTATAGGCAGTGGAGCAAACCACGGAGTAGAGTGAGCACCTAAGTATAATTAATGATAACTGAAAAGGAACGTCGGAAGCTACCAACGTATAGTGTGAAATAAAACTAGGCAGGCATGTCGAGTTAGAGGGGAAAATCCCGTAAGGAAATAACTCTCTTTAATGGTAGATGAAAGTAGTGGCACGACCGATGAAGGTTATGTAATAGAACTGGAGGAACAGCCACAAGGCAATAACTAAGGTTAAAACCTGATTTCACTAAATCCTAGCATGGATTCTGGTAGGACTAAAAAGGTCACTGAATTTCAAAGGACGGTGACAAACCATGAATAAACACTCAGTAGGAAAAAGGCTTAAAGACAAGAGTATCCGAAACTCAGAATACTACAGTATGACAGAGACTTTCGATAACTTGTATCAGAGGGCTAAGAACAAAGAAAACTTTCGACAACTAATGAAAATAATCGTTTCTGAAAAGAATATCCTACTAGCCTATCGAAATATTAAGCGAAATAAAGGAAGTAGAACACCATCAGTCGATAAAATTACCATTAAAACTGTCGAAAAAATGTCCCAAGAAAGTTTTGTTAAGTCTGTTAAAATGCGATTTAAAAATTACACACCAGGTAAAGTTAGGCGTAAGGAAATTCCAAAACCGAACGGAAAAACCAGACCTCTTGGCATACCATCGTTTTGGGATAGACTTATCCAACAATGTATCTTGCAAGTTCTGGAACCGATATGTGAAGCACACTTTTGCCCTAGGAGCTATGGATTCAGACCTAATCGGTCTGCCGAACAAGCTATTGCAGATTCAGTTAGAAAGATTAATCGGCAGGATTTAACTTTCGTGGTAGATATCGATATTAAAGGCTTTTTCGATGAAGTAAACCATGTAAAGCTAATGCGACAATTATGGACATTGGGAATACGAGATAAACAACTGTTAGTAATTATACGAAAGATACTCAAAGCCCCAATTATAATGACTGATGGTTCAACCATATATCCTACAAAAGGAACACCGCAAGGTGGAATATTAAGTCCACTGCTCGCCAACATCAATCTGAATGAATTTGATTGGTGGATAAGCCGACAATGGGAAACATTCGTGGTAAAAGAGAGGACGCCCAAGCTAACAAAGCAAGGAGCGCAAAACCGTTCACACGAGAATGTCGAACTTAAAAAAACCAGACTAAAACCAATGTACATAGTGAGGTATGCAGATGACTTCAAAATATTTACGAATATAAGAAGCAACGCCGAAAAGATTTACAAAGCGTGTAAACGATGGCTCGAGGAAAGATTGAAACTTCCTATCTCTGAAGAAAAGTCCAAAGTGACGAACCTAAAAAGGGAAAGAAGCGAATTTCTTGGCTTTACCTTAAAGGCGACCAAGAAAGGTAAGCGTCTTTCCACGGGAAAAACCAAATACGTGGCAGAGACGCATGTATCACCAAAAGCTATCAAAATTCAAATAGCTAAATTGACAGACCAAATCAAAAAGTTACAAAAGTCAGCAAGCCATCGAGAGATAATTAGGAATATTGGAAAGTACAACAGTATGGTGATTGGAGCGCACAACTACTATTGTATTGCCACCCATGTAAGTCGAGATTTTCATTGGCCCGGAAGAAACTTAACTAGGAAAATGTACAACCGGCTTCCAAGAGCTAGCAAAGCAGATACCTTCGGTTTCTCAAGGGTAGGTAAATATAGTGGCAAAGATAAAGGAATTATTCCCTATCTCGGATCAAAAACCATAAGATTCTACATGAAAAAACCAATTCTTCCTTTTGCGTATGTTCTGCATAAGAATCCTATGAGCAAACGTATAGCTATTAATAAGTACACACCAGAAGGACGAAAACTAATCCATAAAGGACTGGAAAACGTGACTGAAGCAGAATTAAGGTGGCTAAGGGAACATCCAGTAATTAATGACAGAGCAACAATTGAGTTCAATGATAATCGAATCTCCCTATTCGTTGCACAAAACGGAAAATGTGGGGTTATGAATGAAAAACTTGAACTGACAGACATGCATTGTCATCACAAACGATTATGGAGTGAAACGCAGGACGACAACTACGCAAATCTTATTCTCGTAAAATCAGAAATTCACAAGCTGATACATCTAACTAATGAACCTCTGGCAAAAAAGCTAGTGGACAAACTAAAAATGACAGATAAACAAATCGAGAAATTAAATAAACTGCGATTTCTTGTGAGAAACAATTTAATCTGTACTAACAAAACTTACTATGAACAACTAACTTTGTTCTAATGAACTAAACCAATGAAGTGTTTATGACTTAGTAGAAATCAAACTTAGGAATTGCTGGAGCGCCGTGTGAGGTGAAAGTCTCACGCACGGTGTGGAACGGGGGAAAGCCCAAAAGAGAATGGAATCATATCAGATTTTACACTTAGTAGGCTACCTATCGTTATC
>NZ_JAMBOQ010000026.1 GCF_023715685.1 Priestia aryabhattai | reverse complement strand
GACGGGATAAGTGCTGAAAGCATCTAAGCATGAAGCCCCCCTCAAGATGAGATTTCCCATAGCGCAAGCTAGTAAGATCCCTGAAAGATGATCAGGTTGATAGGTCAGAGGTGGAAGCGTGGCGACACGTGTAGCTGACTGATACTAATCGATCGAGGACTTAACCAAGATTTGAAAAGCACATGCTTTACTCAGCAACTGTTACCTAGTTTTGAGAGAACAATCTCATGTCTGGTGGCGATAGCGAAGAGGTCACACCCGTTCCCATACCGAACACGGAAGTTAAGCTCTTTAGCGCCAATGGTAGTCGGGACTTTGTCCCCGTGAGAGTAGGACGCTGCCAGGCAAAATAAAAAAAAGCATGTCATTTAATGACATGCTTTTTTTTATTTATGTACTTCGCTGAATTTGACTTCTACGAAGTAAGATGTTAAGTTGAAGTTATTACATTATCACGAGTGGGGGATTTAGATTGAAAAAAAACAAACTAGAGGTTATTCCGCTGATTGATGATTTTAGCCAGTGGTTAGCAGAAGCAGATAAATCTGATAACACTATTAAAACGTACCGTGCGGTACTTAATCAATTCCATGAATGGCTTCTCAGTGAGGGAATGGATCTGAATCATTTAAAGAAAAAAGATGTTCAACAATATATTACTTATCTTGAGTCTCAAAATAAAAGCTTAGCAACTGTAGAAAAAGCTTTTGCTACAATCAGTATGTTTGCTCGCTTTCTTAAGAAATTAGATGTAGTTCAAGACATCAAACGTAAACAGAAAGATAAAAAGAATCAAGAAGCACCAGATTCTTTAACGCTGGATGAGTGCAATCATTTATTAGCTGAAGTAAAAAAAGACGGCAACCCTCGTGATATTGCTATCGTATATGTTTTACTTCATACAGGAATTCGAGTATCTGAATTGTGCGGGTTAAACCAGGATGATATTAATTTAACTACAAATCAAAGTTCTTTAACTGTTCATGAATCTAGAGGTGAAAAGGGCCGTACTATACCTCTTTCTAAAGAAGTGAAATATTACTTAGAGAAATACATTACGTCTCAGAACAATGACAAAGAATTTTTATTTGAGTCAAATTTTCATCAAAGAATAACTCCAAGAGCTGTTCAATATATGTTAAAGAAATACAATGTAACTCCTCATAAGTTACGTCATACATTTTGTAATCAATTAGTTCAAAAAGGAATTGATATTGCAGTTGTTGCCGAATTAGCAGGTCATTTGGATATCAACGTAACGAAAAAATATCTAAAGTCACCTGTTCAGAATTTAGATTCAGCTATCAAACAGGCATTTTCTTAAATAAACCAATACAACAAAAGTAACACTATGTTGCATTCAACGCAGATGAAAAACAAAGAAGAACCCTTATTTATCAAGGGTTCTTCTTTGTTTTTGAATATGATAAACTAATCAATACAACATATTAAATACATAGACGTAATTCAATGTAACATACTGAATATGTAAAGAGGTGAGTTTTATGCTTATTAAAGGGCAGCAAGCCGTTGAACCCATTCGAGATCCAGAAAAGATTCGCATGATGAAAGAACATTTACTACATAAATCCTATCGCGATTATTTTCTTTTCGTCTTTGGTATCAATTCCGGGCTACGCATTAGCGATATTTTACCTTTAAGGGTTATGGATGTTCGGTCGGCCGATCATCTTCGTTTTCGAGAACAAAAAACAGGGCATGTACGAAAAATTCGGATTCCACATAACCTTCAACAAGAGATTGAAAAGTACACGCGCCATATGGCCGATTCTGACCTTCTTTTTCCTTCTCGTAAGGGTACAAGTCATGTTCGGCGAGAAACGGCCTGGAGGACCATTAACGGCGCTGCACGCGCGTGTGGTATTAAAGGGGCCATCGGTACCCATACCATGCGAAAAACATTTGGCTATCACTTCTACCAACGAACGAAAGATGTGGCCATGTTGCAACAAATCTTTGGCCATTCGGCGCCGTCTGTCACACTCCGATACATCGGGATTACAGATGACATGATTGATCGAACGTTAGAAGATTTTGCGTTATAAAGAAGGCATAATCGTAGAGTAAGAGGGCTGCTTAAAATAGAGGTATACAGCCATCTTATGCTATAGATATGCCTTCTTTTTTTGTTTATTCCTGCCGAAAACATCGGCGGCCATCTTGCTCACGAAAAAAAGGTTTTACATGAGCAAGATGGCCGCCCCTCTAAATTCCTGAAGAGCATAAGGGGTTTTTGCCCCCACCATAGGTGCGGGGCTAGGCAAAGCCTAGCAAAACCGTGGGTACAAAGAAAATCGCTACATGTCTCCTTTGCGTCCCCTTTTTTTAGTGGATGTCCCTTTCACGTCTCCCTTTAAAACTTCAAAGTCTCCTTTGTGTCCCCCTATTTTGAAGCCATGTCCCCTTTACGTCCCCATCATTTAATGTCCTTTTTCTAACTTTTACAGCAACGTTCACTTTAATTTTTAAAAGAATTTCATATTTTTCATTTCAACTACATGCTAATAAAACGCAACCTTATACAAAGTAAGGTTGTTACCAATGTAAGTAAAGTAAGCGGCCGTCTAGGCCATGCTTCGTCATAACCGTTTAAAAAATATAGGTAAGTATAATTTCGTTGAACTTGACTTCTGCGAAATTATATTATAAGATAAGTTATGTAGTCGATAGACGATTTAGCAACTTGAAGACTAATCCTACGATGCACGTTATGCCCTATTTGTTTTGAACCGTACTGTTTAATCGGGATTCTTATATTTGTTAACTGATGCCATGCCTGTCTATAAAACAGGATCGCAGGAATGTTAACATGCGGAAACCCACCTGCGAGATAGCGGGTTCACAAAACAGATTGGGAAGACGACATAAGTGGGAACTATTTTTCCTATACATACCGTGCTAGACGGGGAGATGGCGGTGCCTTGTAACCTGCAATCCGCCTTAGCAGGGTTGAATCCTCACTAGAGGTATTGTCTAGGTAAGGTCAGGCTTGTACAAGTAGTGTTGAAAGCTGGGCCCTACGCAATAGAAATCTATGAACATGGTCAGGTTCGGAAGGAAGCAGCCATAAGTAGAACCTTCTATGTGTTGTAGAATAACCTAGCTGAGCTAACTATACACGCAGCGCTTATTTATTCATATCAACGGTGAGTGCACGGTTTTTAAAAGACAGTTGTACAAAATGAAGACTTTTATTAATTAAGGGTTTTCGTTTTGTACAACTGTCTTTTTTGTTTAAAAACCTTAATTTATTATCACTTCCAAATTTCCCACCATCTTTTCTGATTCCCTTTGCGTTTGGCCGCCAATAGTTCATCTATGTATTCTGCTTGTTCTTGTTGCTGTTTCCGCAGTTCCGCAACAATTTTCCGCAACTCGTTAATTTCTTCTTTTTGATGGGCCATCAGCTGCATCGTAACAGTAACTTGGTTCATTAGTTCATGGAATTGTTCATCCATGTTAATTTGGACAGAAATTTCATTAAAATTAGGCTGCTGCTGCGCTGCTGCGGTTGTGGCTGCGGTTTCGTTTTCAACCTCCATATTCCTTGCAACCATTAGGGCTAAACCCTCTTCTATCTCGGCTGCGTTTAGACTGCGATTGAAGCCTTCCGCAATGAAACGCAATATATCTATAGTCTCTCGGCGATACCGGCGGCCACGTCCTTTTCCTGTAAAAGGTATGTAATTAATAAAGCGATCTCTATAGTAACGGACCGTAGATTCAGGCATGTCTAATTCTTTTGCAATTTCTGCAATAGTTAGCAGTGACTTTTCCATCTTTAATCTCCTAACTCCATTAAGATATTCACTTTATATCTCCAGTATTAAGCTTCTAAAAAATTATAATATAACGGATGTTCAGGATTAAAATGTTTACGTCTAGCTTCAAGTGCAAGCATTCCTCTTAAAGTTCCAAAGAAATATCCTTGAAAGTCTTTTTTAATTTTATTTTGTTTAAGAGCATAAATAGCCTCTTTGAATGCTTGAAGGATAAGAGGCATGATGTCTTCTGAAGGTACATTTAAACCACTTATTTTATTAGCTAAACAAGCTTTTTTCCAAATGTCATGTATCTCCTTAGCATCGTTAAAAAAGACTTTTACGGTATTTTTAAAAGCCTCAGGAACAATTGAAGGTGTAAATTCTGCTGATAAGTGAACCGATCCTGTACGTAATTTATTTAAAGAATTAAGAGTTAAATTATTGGTAGATTTTTTTTTTGCCTCAGATTCCTTACTGCCATAAGAAGTTTCAGCGTTTTGGCTTTGGAAATCTTCTCGGAAATCCTCTAAATTCAAATAGTTGTTCCAGTTTTCAAAGTAAGGATGATCAACAAATAAATGCATTGGACAACCACGGCCATTATGGTTACTAAGGCCCCGATAAACCGTTACAATTAACCCCTTTTTTCGTAACATCGCTAAAACATTTCTGACCGTACGATCAGAAACTTCGTAGCGTTCCCCTAAATATTGATCACTTGCGTAAACAAAGCCGCGTTCCGCAGCGAAGAAGCATAACATATCAATTGCTTTTCTCGTTCCTTCTTTCAATCGGTAAAAAGTGTCCCCGTATGTTTTCATTACTTTCTCTAAAAGGATCTTTTTCATTTCTTTCTTTTGATGTGCTCTTTCTGCATATGATTGATAATTTGTCATATGAATAAATTCTTCATGAGTTACGATTCTGCTTACTGTCATTTCTATCTCCCTCTCCAATTAGGAAACAAAAAAAGGTGTGTTTACCGCTTATAAACGGTAAACACACCTTTCCTAGACAGAAAAGTAATACTTCCCCTTGTCAATTGCACATTTATATCGTAAAATACCAACATAAATATGTTTTTCACAGGGTTGAAGCAACATGTTTACCGTGGTCCGATCACGGTGGACGTTGTAGGTAGAAGCTGCCGTGGTCCGATCACGGTAAAGTTTTGAGGACGGCTATCCTCATAATAAGCTTTTCTACAACACGCTTTGACCTTTTTTCATGTTCCGAACATATGTAATTGATTTATTTATACCAAAATTAACTAAACTACACAAGATAGCTTAAGTAATTCTTTCAATTAACAGACTAACAAAAAATATAAATATTTTAGTTTTAGAAGTTGACTTCCACGAAATTATCATGTAATATAGAGAATGTGATTGAGGTCCGGAAGGAACCATCACGTTTTGGAAAAAATAAATTTTCGTAGAAGTTGACTTTTACGAAAATAAGAGTTATACTTAATAAAGTAATCAACATTAAAAGTAAATTTATTGACAAGGTTCATTTCTTTTTATAAAATGATATTCTGTCTTTGAAATTGCTCTTTGAAAACTGAACAAAGCGACAAACGTCAACGTTAATTTTTTTATTTTATATGAGCAATCAAACATTTCTTCGGAGAGTTTGATCCTGGCTCAGGATGAACGCTGGCGGCGTGCCTAATACATGC
>NZ_JAMBOQ010000025.1 GCF_023715685.1 Priestia aryabhattai | reverse complement strand
GGATAATCAGCGTTATATCAAGGATGTATAAAAAGCTGCATACTCCGGAAAAAGAACCCTCGGCGGAACCGTTCTGCGACAAGGGTTCTTTTTTGGGTTGTGTTCCGGAAAGAGGTATTATGTAAACAATAAATGAATATTCTATACATCTGAAAAAAAGAAAAAACTACATTGGAGTCAGTAGAAAGAAGGTAGTTTTTTCTACTAATAAAATAAAATTGTGTGTGATACCTCACAGTACCCTTTTTATATTGGATAAGCTGTGGCGTTGAAAACGATTGGACCGTTAATCTTAGCTGTTAGGCCAGGTGAGGTTACAGGATCGACTTGTGCTGTTAATACATAATTACTCCCCAATTCAGCGTTGTTATCGACATGCAACATGGAACTTATATATCCCCTTTCCTCAGCATCGTCAACTCCAATTCCATCATGCCCCTCCCAAATGATCGGACCTCCGACTCCTCGGCGGATCCTCCAAAACGTGAGGACATCGCTTTGTGGGTCGCTACTCCACCCTACTAATCCTCGCAATTCGATCAAAGATTCTTTGCATGGATTGATAGTTACAGTTGTGATTGGTGTTTCTATATTCGTAACCGTTAGTAGAGGGGAAGCTGAAAATACGGATGTCGGTTCGGAAAAAGAAAAGGTTGGTCCTGGATCTGAACAACAACAGGAATCTGAACAACAACAGGAATCTGAACAATCGGGGTGAGTACTTTTACGGGTACTTTTTTTCCAAGAACTCAAAATATAACCTCCTTTTTTTAGATATAATATATGAATATGAAGAGTAAGTAGATTTGCTTGTGTGCTTGTTCCATTTTGTTCTTTTAAATTAAATATTTATAACTTTTTTTATCGTCCTTTTTCGGCTGGATCTTGAAAAGATTCAAACGAAAATTCGAGCAATGCTCAATAGGTTTTTTCTCCCTCTTTTAAGGGGGCTGGGGGGTGTTATGTGTAGCATAACAAAGCTGTATTTGGGTACCAAATACGAAGCTTGCCCAACTTATAGAAAGAGTACTTGTACTTCCGATAAAATGCAAAAAAAGCCCTTAATAGTAAGAGCTTTTTTTATTTTGTTCCTATAACCGTGATTATGTTAACTAACTTTGTATATCGTATACAGCCTAAAAACAGAAAAATTCCTGGCTGCTCAATTCAGGAGTTTTTTCGTTCGTATCAAAAGATTTGGAGGTTTTGATATGCACATTTTATAGTATGTAAGAAATTGAAAAAGGTATGGACAAGTATGACAATTTTTGAGGTATAAAATAAATTATTTTACGTTTTTTGAGCGTTTTACTTATACCAAATTTAATTTTTCACATAGCATGTACTATATCCTTGTTTGGAGGTGATTTTATGCCTGGACAACGTACTGGTGACCGTCGTACTGGTGGTCGTCGTACCTCTCGTAATCGTTTGGATGATTTTAGAAGGGGAGATCGGATTCAAGTCTTTTCTGCGGGAAGACAACTTGATGGAAATGGTACTTTTATTCGTGTAGAAGATGGTTTTTTAGTTTGGGAAGATAACTCAGGTAATAGAAATACTACTAGCTTAGATGGTATTAGCATCCGTAGATTAAGCAGTCGGTAACTATTACTAATTTTTCGGACGGGCTCTAACCCCATATGAAAAAAAGCTCCTTACTGCCTAAGGGAGCTTTTTTTAGTTAAATTACGAATCAATATTATTGTGACATTGAACAAACAGATTATATGCTAAGCCCAACAAGTTTGTTCTTATAACGCTCATTATGTTAACTAACTTTGTATATCATATACAGCATAAAAAGAGAAAAAACTCCTGTCGTTGGCCAGGAGTTTTTTCTGCTAATAGAATAGGGATTTTCGGTAGATGCCTCACGGCGTCTTGTGTAGTTTGTTCTAATTAATGTACTTTATTCATAAGAGAAAAAACTATTTATTACATATGTACAAACTACTCATCATATATTTTCAAAGGATTTTTCCCTAGAAGGTGATGGGAGGTATTTAGATGTATGAACATGATTTTATATTTAAAACGGTGTACGATTTAAACATTAATCAATAAAATTAACTTCCCAAACAAAAAAGCTATTAGAATCATAATTCTAATAGCTTTTTTGTTCCTGTAATTTGTTTTATGTAAACTAATTTTCTATAACATATACAGCTTAAAAACAGAAAAACTCCCAGGCGGCAGGGAGTTTTTCTGTTTTTTACAACTGCAAATCCGTTCGGGAGGGTAACTGATCTACTGGGATTCAATGTTATGGTTCATTCATTCTATGTAAAATAATTTAAATGGTTTATATATCTACAAAAATCCTATTATTTTTACCAGTCCAGAGTATAGGCGAGCATTTTAATTTTTTATGCATATCTTAGAAGTATTAAGCATATACGGGGGTGAAAATATGGGCTTTGGCGGTTGTGGTTATGGCGGATATGGTTACGGCGGAGGCTGTAGTGGTTTTGGCAGTGGTTTTGCTTTAATTATTGTCCTCTTTATTCTATTAATTATTATCGGGGCTTCTTGTTTCGGCGGCTTTGGTGGAGGATGCTAATCATTAAATCTAATTTGTTTAAAAAAAGTTAGCTAGATGCTAGCTTTTTTTATTTTTGGATGAAAATTCATTTTCAATCAATGGGGGCTAGCCTTTATACAAGGTACGAGTCGTATTTTTTAAGAAACCCACTTAAAAAATCTCCACTCTTTCCTCCTTGTTTAAAGGCTTTCGGCAGGTTTGGATCCCTCGCCAAGCCGACATACCCAAAACGAAGGATATAGGAATCGGCTTGTTTAAGCAAGTATACCTGCCGAACCGCCTGTTCAGCTGTTCAAAAGTAGCAAGCTTACTTTAAGACTAGCAACACACTAAAAAACATAAGAAGCCAGCCTCTACCCCAAAACAAAGGGGGAGATAAGCTGCATTGTCAATGGTAAGCGGACCGTAGGGAGCATTAAGGAATTGACAATGTCTCTACACCCGAACCCTTTTGGCACTCAAACAACCACGTTTGTTTGACGCCAACCGGCGAGGGAGCCCCCTCAAAGATTGAGGGGGTTGGGGGTGTTTGTAGAAGCCATTCCAAAGGAGCTTTCCTTTGGCAGGTGTGGACAGCGTCCGCGGTTTGGCTCCCCCTTGAAAAGGGGGCTGGGGGGATTGTTATGCCAGGCATAACCAAGCTCAATTGGGTACCAATTGTAGAGCTTGCCTTATTCCGACTGTTTGGTGTATTATGGAAGCATACAGCTGGAATTTTACACCAAGTTCACCACGCTCAGTAGGTGAACTTAAGGAGGAATAAAGGAATGAGCGAGACGAAAGGCGAGCGTAGGAACGAGCCTAAACAGGTGAAGTTCCGTGTCACTGAAGAGGAATTCGAACGGCTATCGCTGATGGCGGATAACGTAGGAATGACAGTGCCTGCCTTTGTGAAAGCAAAGGCACAAGGTACCCGTATACGGCAGCCGAAGATTAATCGTGAGGGTGCTCTAGCAATTGCAAAGGAATTGCGTGCTGTGGGTACCAATGTGAACCAAATTGCGAGATGGTGCAATGCACGAGATATCGAACAATTAAGTGAACAGGAGCTTGAGAGATTGGTATACAATCTCGACGAAATTAAAAAGGGATTGGCTGCAGCATGGCAACAATTAAGCTAAGTACGACGAAAAACGCCAATGCATTACTGAAGTACGCTGAGAAGCGCGCTGAGGTGTCAAATTCGCTTGATTGCGATGTCGACTATGTAAGGAACCAATTTAAGGCTACAAGGGAAATATGGGGCAAAAACGGAAGCATACAAGCCCATCATGTCATTCAGTCGTTTAAGCCGGATGAGGTAGATCCTCACCAAGCCAATGAAATTGGGTTACAACTAGCGGAGAAGTTGACAAAAGGTCATGAGGTGGCCGTCTATACGCATACGGACAAGGATCATATTCATAACCACATCGTCATTAATGCAGTGAACTATGAGGATGGACGAAAGTTTCATGCCCATGGCCAAGAAGCCATTGACCGTTTTCGTGAAGCGAGTGATGAGCTATGCAAAGATCATGGTCTTTCCATTGTTGAAGAGCGCTCGGCCGATGTTCGCTACACGTTAGCTGAACAGTCACTGCTTCAGAAGGGTGAATCTAGTTGGAAAGATGAAATTCGAACGGCCATTGATTCTGCAAAAGAACAAGCAACGAGTTTTGAAGACTTCCAGGAACATTTAAAAGACGAAGGCGTCCAAGCAACCCTAAGAGGTAAAAACATCACGTATGAGCACTTAGAATCGAATAAAAAGGTACGTGGCAGCAAGCTAGGGCTGGCGTACGAAAAGGAGACGATTTTGGATGGCTTTGAAAGACAAGTTACAAGAGAAAGAGAAACAGCAAGTTCAGCAGGCACGGCCGAAAGAGGACATACAGGAGTTATATCAGTTATACCAAGAGATGATTTTGCGTCTGAGAGCGACAGAGGGCTATCTTTCGACGTTTCTGAAAGAAAACATGAACAAAGAGATGATGATGCAGCAGGAGCTCGAACAGATCAAACAGACGAGTCAAGACGTACAGAAGGAAATGAAATTGACTTCGCTGACATTGATCAGCAAATTAGAGAACGACATCGAAACACACAAAAAGTATACAAACGAAACTTTGGCCGAGATGAAGACAGCCATCAGAGTGTTACAAAGCGACATGAAAAAGAATCAGGAGTTTCTGAGCAACGAGTTCCGAGCAAACAATCAAGTGATCAAGGAGGAACTAGAGAAGATCAACAACAACCTGGGGAGCAAGTTCGACATGTTGAGCGAGAAAGCGAAGTCAGACCTCAGCGAGATCGAAAAAAACAGCAAGACTATGATATCGAACGCTAAATTGGGTGTAGCATTTAATGGTTGGTTAGATTGGGTGAAGTATGGAGCCGGTGCAGCTGTCTTTATGGTTCCTATGTTCTTCTTATTCAAATGGTTCTTTGGGTTATTTGGTATTAATCTAGGATAATAGGTTAGGCTTTTACAAAATTAGTTGAAAAACTGCGAAAAGAGTAGAAAAAGAGGGAAATTATTGATAGTGTTGAATGTAGTATAAATGAGAAAAACCGCCAAAGCTTTGGACGGCAGGCGGTTTCTCACACAAGAAAGGGAATAGGTCCCTTATATACATATTGATGTACATATTCTATCATAAGGGACTAATTCCTGCCATATAAGGAGAGGAATTAGTATGGCTAAAAACGAAAAAAACTTATCCAGTTTAGGAAGATCATTATCAGAGGCTAATAAAAAGGCTAGATTGAAAGATCTACAAAATGAACAAATTTTAAGCCGTGAAGAAATGGAAACAGCGAATGAACTTCAAGCTAAAGCTAATGCAGCTGGAATGAATTTAGTTCCCCAAAGGAAAGTTAAAAACAAAGCTCGTTTTGTTCAAATAATACAAGAGAATTGGGCTTATCTTCAGAGCATAGGTTATTTAAAAAATGAAGAAATTATATTTCTAATGAGCTTGATTCCTTTTATTGGATTTTCCTCTAATGCTATTGTAGACGATCCTAAAAAGAAACAACCTATACCTTTGACACAAAGGGCTGTATCACAAGCCTTGGGTACAAGTGAATCGAAGGTTAGTAGAGTAGTTAAATCTTTATATAGTAAGGGGATTATTGCACGTTCAGAAGGTTATGTAGAGGATAATAACGTTAAAACCTACGCATTGTTTATTAACCCTCATATTCTTTATGCAGGCGATCGAGATAAAATAGAAGAAGGTTTGAAAATTCAATTTGTAAAATTAATGAAGTCAAAAGTTTTAAGTAAACTACCAGTTAGATTTTTCTAAAAGACTCTTTTATAAGAGTCTTTTTTATTTTTCAAAACAGTTTCGTACTTATCAAATTTGATAAGTATACTTATCAAATTTGATAAGTACGAAACTGTTATAAAATCCTTTATTATCAAAGGTTTAACCTACTTTAGTTATGTTGTACCTTCTCACTCTCTATTAAATAGCAATTCGCTTATAGAATTGCAAGGGTCTTTTTATAATTTTTTCGTTAGAAAAATAATAGCCTAAAGGCTAAAAAAACCGTCTCAAGACGGCCATCTTTTAATTAAAAAAACTACCCAATCAATTTGAGTAGTTTAATGTAGCCATATTTGCCACCATTTCTTTTTAGCTTGTTCTTTTGACAAGCTAGTAGCTATTTCTTTTTGTGATTCTTGCATTTCTCTTAATGTTGTAATTAATGTCTTATCTCGTTGTTCTAAACTATCTTTTATGTATGCCTCTTGTTTTAAAAATTGTTTTTTAAAGTCCTCTTGCTGTTTTTCTATAATTTCATTTTGATTTTTTACTAATTGTTTTAACTCATCTAGTTCGGTCATAACGGTTGTGACTTGCTTGGTTATAACCGTTATATCTTCTGTTGTAACAGTTATGTCGGTTATATCAGTTGTGTCAGTTATAACTTTATCTTTTATAATCTCCTTTACAGCCTTAGGAACAGTCATACCTTTTTCATTTTTTAAAAGCATTAATTCTTTAAATAAATTTATATCATCTTGTGAAAACAAGAGTTGTCCTTGCTGATTACGTTTAAAGTTATAACCATGCTCTTCAAAAAGTAAATAATATTTTTTGGCAGTTGAAGTAGTGACTCCAATAGCTCTTGCTAATCCATCTACTTTTTCATAGAATTCCATGTACATATCAGTTATAACCTCCAATTTATTTAAGATTATAACTAGTATAACACCCTCCTAAAGGATATTAATGTCTTTAACAAAATAAAAATCTACCTCGGCATTGGCAAGCGAGGTAGATTTTTTGAACATCATCTTGGAATTATATTCCTGCATAGATAGTAACATTTTTCTCTAAAAAAAGCCATGTTTGTTAGGTGGTTGCATATGTATAAAAGGTGCGCTTTTTATACATTTTTCTGCTACTTAAGCCTTGGATAATCAGCGTTATATCAAGGATGTATAAAAAGCTGCATACTCCGGAAAAAGAACCCTCGGCGGAACCGTTCT
>NZ_JAMBOQ010000024.1 GCF_023715685.1 Priestia aryabhattai | reverse complement strand
ACTAATTTTGTATAACGTATACAGCATAAAAAGAGAAAAAACTCCTGCAGGTTGGTCAGGAGTTTTTTCTGCTACATAAATGCATCACATCAGGTTAACGCCTCACGGCATCTTGAGTAGTTTGCTCATCATATAAAACCTTTATTCGTAATAGGCAAGTTACCTAAAACAAAGAAAGTGAATATACTGGAACTGATAAAATCATACAACATTGGTTTTTCAAATCTCATAAGCTATTTCAAAAAGCCTTTGGATCATTGATCCCAAGGCTTTTTTTGATATGGTTCATTAATATATGAAGGTGTCTAATTTCAAAATGAACCCTTTCACTCCTTGTACATATTTTAAAAGTATAAATATATAGGAGTGAAAATATATGCTCTTTCGTCGATGGTGGCGTTGGCAATGGTTACGTTGGTGGAGATCATGGCTACGAAAATGATCACAGTATTTGACTGTTTTATATATTAAAGTGAATGTATCTTTTAACTTATGGTTCCTGTAATTTTCATTATGTCAACTACGAATGTATACGATATACAGACTAAAAAGGGGAAAACCTACTGGACAGAGATCAGTAGGTTTTTCTGCTACATTATTTAACCAAAGGACTGAAGCCTCACAGCTTCTTGAGTAGTTTGCTCATCATATAAGAAAATATTCATGATGGACAATTCACTTAAAATTAGGCTAATGAATAGGCTGTAAGTAGTATTGGTTATTCTCAAGATCAAGATTTCTTAGGATCATCCGTCTTTCTAAGAAAATCATCTTCTTGCAGAGTTATATAAACCTAACCTATACAAAGAAGATATGGCCTAATGAGTAGCCCATATTTTCTTTGTATTAGAGTATGAAATTACCTACCTTTAGATTTTTATGGCTTGTCCTTTTCTTTTTCAATGGTAATGGCTATTTTATTAATGGCTTCTGTTAGACGGTCTATTTTTCTTTCAAATCGTATTAAAAGGTAAAAGGCTATAACGATAGGAAAGCCTAAATTTCCAACGAGATTAAGCCAATATTCTATCTTAAGCACCTCCTTTTAGATACCGATATCCTATATAATATGCAATTTTCATATAAAAGTTTGGATTGTTGTCTTAACAGAGAGAACAGATCATATTTTCCTAGAATTTTCATTATGGTAACTAACTTTTATATCATATACAGCTTAAAAACAGAAAAAAACTCCATGGGCGATCAGTAGTTTTTTTCTGTTGAGAATTCAAATAAGAAAAGTGGTAGATGCCTCACGGCGTCTTGAGTAGTTTGCTCAAGTTCGTAAGAACTTATGTGTATAAAGGAAAAAAGATTACTTGTGTTTAATCAGTAGTTTTTTTCCTCATGAGATATAGCGACTTCGTCTTTATAGTCAAAATCTGCTCTTTGACTGATTTTCCCTTCCTCAAATATTACTTGGAATCTAATCTTCTTAATATTGTCCCAAGATCCTCTTCCAAATAGAAATGGATTCATTTCATATGTTCCAGTTCCTTTTCTATTCATAATTCCTTCTTTAACAAGCTTATTGATGTTGTTATTCAAACTTTGAACTGTATTAAATCCTAATTCTTCAGCCATTTGTTTCTTTATGTATGCATTTAAAACAACTATGTTGTCATAGGCCATTCTTTTTAGAAGAACGTTCAATGTCTTTTGGATACCACTTGATAGGTTATTTATCTGTAGGATATTATCTAAATAAATTTTTACGTAATCTGGTTCTTTGGAAACATATGATTCTTCAATATGCCTTTGAAATAGCTTTTCTCCATCATCATTAGTAACTGTTTCTTTAACTTCTTTACTGATTTTTTTTCTTTGTGTATCCCCAATTAGTTCTTTTTCCCAATTCTTCAATTCTACACCTCTTTTGTATTATCATTTATAATCTGTATCGTATTATAAAAATTAAATAAGTTCAAGGTGTTTTGTTTATTTTTATAATCTACTTTAGATTATATTCTATAACAAATATAATTATGTTCTGTAACGTATGTGATTATAATTTATAATAAATACGATTATGGTTTATAACGTATACGATTATAGTTTATTCACCAGAATGTTGTTATATCAATGTTTATAAAGTTTTATCTCTTCTTTTCTTTTATTTTATGTACATGTTTTTTGTGTTGTTTTATTGGGTTCCTGTAAGTCACATTATGTTAACTACACTTGTATATTCTATACAACATAAAAACGAAAAAAACTACTGCTCCTGTTCAGTAGTTTTTTTCTGTCCTCGTAAGGAAATAGGAGAATTATTCTTATGATGCCTCACGGCTTCTTGGGTAGTTTGCTCAAGATGTTATTTATTATTCATTTTTATAATTATTAAATAAAAAGAAACAGACTTGTTAGGAAGTCTGCAACTGCAACAAGAAATAAAGCTATTTACATACAACAGGTATTGTGTATGATCCAACGAACTTTAGCAGTCTGCCCTATTAAGGAGATTCTATACTTTATTGACTTTATATAGACTAGTTTTGTATACCGTATATATCTTTAAAAAAGAAAAACCTATCTCTTCCCAGTCAAAAGAGGTAGGTTTTTTCTGTTGCAGAATTTAGTTGTATGAGTCGATGTTTTGTGACATCTTGGATAGTTTGCTCAAATAGTCGGTTCCTATCCGTTTTATTTTTAATCTACAGCCTTTGAGCCCGAATTAGATCCTAAGTTCCATAAACTAAATATAATCGTGATTAAACCAAGAATTACGCTTGACCAAACCTCTCCATTTGTTAATGAGTAGATGAATGGGAAAATTACAAACCAGACACCAGTAATCGCGGAGATCCAGTTTTGCCATGAATTCCAGCCAGGTTTGTCATAGCCCCATAACGATACAATAACTTGAATGATTCCAAAAATTATACTTGACCATAAAGCTCCTGATTGATCTGAATAACCAATAGCCCAAGGTGCGATAATAAACCAGACACCAATTAATGCATTTAAATTACCCCTTAATTTCACAATTACACCTCCTCTAAGTTTAGGAATCTTTAAAGATTCCATTGTTAGATTATATGTTTAGAAATTATAGAGATTAACTAAATATATAACGATTAAATAAACAGAATATTTAAATAACAACTTTACTTTGTAATCGCTTTCATTTATAATGAAGATAGGTTGGATGGCATGAGTGGCTGTCATAGTATTTAGCGTAGGTGGGGCTGATACGAGGGAACAGGGCATAGAAGAAATGTCCTTTTTTATTTTTATGAAAAAGGTAAAAATAACATTTGATAATTTATGTAAGAAAATATAACAGAATTATGGTTTATTTATTCTAATTATGTAAAATGAAGTTGTGTAGAATTTACATAAAAAAAGACTACCTTTGGGGATAAGGTAGTCTTTTTTTATGTAGAATTTAAATTTGTTTGATAACCAGAATCATACTTATAGGAAGGAGCATTTCTCATTTTAGAGGAATGCTCTTTTACGTACTAAGTTTTAACATGGGGGTGCTTTCCTAACGTGGAAAGTGCCCTTTTTCGTTTCATTTTATTTAGTTTATATTTGTTATTAATTACTTATTTTTAAAGTGAAAATTTTAATGTGAAAAGTGAATGAAATCAAAATACTATCATGAATACTAGTACATACGATTAAAATAAAAGTATAAGGCTAGCATGATGCTAGCCTTATGCTAGTAGAATAAATTCAAAATGAAATTATGTTGAAAGAAATGATGATTAAAGAATTGGCGGCCGAGTAATCCGGCATCAAGAAAAGAATATATAATTATGCAAGTGAAGCCTTTAATCCTGTGGGCGTTGATGCCAGTAATTTATTTGGTCCAAATAGCAAAATGCTAGTAGAACAAAAGCAAATTAAAAGTACTAAAATAGTTAGTACTAGTGCTAGTGCTAGCAAAGTAGATGCAATTGACATGTTGTTATAGAATTCAAAGTTTATATTCTCTTGTCGTTAGAAATTTGAATACTAAAAGCAGAAAAACCTACCTGTCGTAAAAACAAAGGTAGGTTTTTCTGTTATGAAACTTTTGGGTAGAAAGCTAATGAGCTTCTTAAATAGTTTGTTCAAATTATAAAAACATATTCTTCTATGTAATAAAAAAAGAAGAAAATCATTCCAATTTGGGAGGTGGATTGCTTTTCTTCTTAACGGATTTAAAGCAGATTAAAGATGTATAAATTATATATCTTTAATCACCATGATTATTTTATCAAAAAAATTAGCAAATTTTAAAGTGTTAAATTTTTACTAATTTAAGTAAATGATGTAAAGCTAAAGGAAATGTATGTGCTAGCATGAATACTAGTATATATATTCAAAATGAAAGTAGGAGGCTAGTATCATGCTAGTAACAGAAATTCTAAATAAAATTATGTTGAAAGAAATGACGATTAAAGAATTGGCGGTCTTATATAATGTGAGTGATCGTACTATTCAATCAAAGATTAAAAAGTTAGGATATGAGTGGAATAGCAAGAAAAGTATATATAACTATGTGGGTGAAGACCCTGAGCCTGTAGATGTCGATTTTAACACTTTATTTGGTCAAACTAGCAAAATGCTAGCAGAACAAAAGCAAACTAATAGTGAAGTAGCAGCTAGTGCTAGTACATCTACTAGCAAAGCAGATGCAATTGATATCTTGCTGCAGAATCCAAAAAATCGTTCTAAAAGAGTATATCGGGGTTTTTATTTTGATGAGGATGTTTTAGGTATTATTGATCGAGTTCCAAAGAGTTATAAATCTGAATTAGTGAATGAAGCTCTGAGAAAGATATTTAAAGAAAAAGGATTATTGGATTAAAAAACTCACCTACATTTAAGGTGAGTTTTCTTTGTTATTTGACAAATAGGGTTTGCAAAAATGTAGGATTTGGTAGAAAATTAGACATAAGAAAAAGCCCTCAAGTTTTCGCCGACTCGGAGGACTTCTTCTAAAAAAATATTAAGAAGGAATTAACCTTCAACTACATAACTTTATAAATGTATTCTAACACAATAAGGTTAGTTCCTTCCACAAAAAAATGGAGGAATTAAAGTTGGAAAAAGCATTAGAAGCAGCTGAAAGAAAAGCTAGATTAAGAGATATTGAAAATTCAAAGGTTTTAACACAAGAAGAATTAGATTTAGCAAATCAACTGCAAGCTAAAGCAAATGCAGGGAAAATGAAATTAGTACCTGAGACAAAAGTTAAAAACAAAGCAAAATTTGCTCAAATTATTCAGGAGAATTGGCTTTATTTGATTCAAAATGATGTCTTGAAAAATGAAGAAATTATGTTTTTAAATAAGATTCTAGGGTTTATTGGGTTCCGTTCAAATTGTCTAGTACAAGATATAAAAGCTAGAGAGCAAATCCCTATGACTCAAACAGAGCTTGCAGAAGCTTTGAAAATGAGTCGAACTAATGCTAATAGATTAATAAAGCAATTAATTGATAAAGGGATTATGGGAAAATTTGAATCTGGAAGAGACGGTCTTAATGCTAAAATGTATGCTTTATATATAAATCCAAACATTATTTTATGTGGAGATCGTGATAATATAAACGAGACTTTACAAACTATGTTTAAAAAAAGATCTAAAGAATTAAAAAAATTACCAGTTAGATTAACTTAAAGTTCTCTCGTAGAGAGGGCTTTTTTTATTTTCTAGTTAATTTCATATGTATTGAGTTCAATACTAAACTGTCTTGAACTCAATACATATGAAAAGTCCTTAAAACCCTTTAATAACAAGGGTTAAAGGTGTATTGAAAAGGTATCCTCTTCTCACTCTCTATTAAATAGCAATTCGCTGATAGAATTGCAAGGGTCTTTTTATACTTTTTTCGTTAAAACTATAAAACTTAAATAGCTATTTGAAACACAAGGTTCGAGTAGTATTTTTTAAGAAAATCATTTAAAAAATCTCCACTCTTTTCTCCTTGCGTTTCAAATTTCGGCAGGAATGGTTATATCGCCAAGCCGAACATACCCAAAACGAAGTTAAAGATGCTCGGCTTACGACGGCCATTATACCTGCCGAACCGCCAGAGCAACTGTCCAAGTCTTAGTTGTTTTTCAACATGCATCTACACTATTTTAAAAGCCAGCCTCACACCCCAAAACGAAGGCGGCCACGTAATTCTAAAAGGTAAGTTTAAATCACCTTTTAGAAGGAACTTTTCTTTTATATATCGAATGACATATCATAGGACATAGCAGGGGGTTGTGTGATATGTCAGGCGATATAAAGAAGCAACAAAAGGTTTATACAGCAAGGGAAGTCGCTACTCTTTTAGCGATACAAAATACGACTGTTCGAAAGTATGCTCAGATGCTTGAAAAAGCAGGGTACCACATTCATAAAAATGAGTTGGGCCACAGAGGTTTTTTTGATAATGATGTGATTGTTTTACGTAAAATTAGAGAATTAATAAAGCACCCTGATATGTCACTAGATCAGGCTATAAATGCAGTAATATCAACGGTTGGCGAAGATGATATGTCAGACCGTGACACAGAGAAATTAACGACATATCAGGGGACACAACAGTATGAGCAGTTACTAAAACAATTTGAAGATTTTAAAGAAGAGCAAATGAAATTTAACCAAGAATTACTGAAGCAAATTCAACAAAGAGATGAATATATCTCAAAGAAATTAGATAATAGGGATCGTGAACTTTTAGATGCTGTTAGAGGAATGCAAGAAACTCAAAAACTTATTGCTGCGAGTGAAGAAAAGAAAAAGAAGTGGTGGGAATTTTGGAAGTGAAAAAAGACTGCTAGATATTTAGCAGTCTTTTTTATTTAGATGGTTTGTTTCCGATAACATCTTAGTCTCTACTTATATTATAACCCTATATGGGGATTATTTATAGACTGTTTTTTCAATCATGTCCTGCCTTATACTGTTATACGCAAGTCTAAAAATATAAGGGATGTGGCTATATGAATGACAAAAAAAATGTCTTAGATCCTGGTCCGTTTTTTCATGGTACTAAAGCAGAACTGAAAATTGGAGACCTGCTTGAACCGTTGTACTTATCCAATTATCAGGATAAAAAATCTAACCATATCTATTTCACTGGAACATTAAACGCTGCTAAATGGGGTGCTGAATTAGCAAGATCTAATTCAAAAGAGAGAATTTATATTGTAGAACCATTGGGCGATTTTGAAAATGATCCGAATTTAACTGATAAAAAATTCCCTGGAAACCCAACACGTTCTTATAGATCTAAATCTCCCTTGAAGATAGTAGCTGAATTAGGTTCATGGGAAAGACATTCCGATGAAGAAATAAATCATATGCTTACATCTTTAAAAAAGTTAAGTGAAGAAGGAAAAAATATAATATACGATTGATTCTCACATTATTAAAACTCCAAATGAATGCCCAATTAAAGGCTTAACTAATTTATCATTATAAGCAAGATTTAAAAAGGTGCTTAGGTAAACCGAGATGATTTCAGATCATTCCGGTTTACCTAAGCACTGGATTTTTATATGGTTGCCCTTTTGTGGAACTACTTTTACTGTAACATAGATACCCGGCTATTCTATCCATCAACCAACCAAAGATATGTGAATGAATATTGAAGGTCTGTCAACGGTAAATCGCAAGACCGTCAGGTCGAGAATTTAAGGAGTTGATAGACGCACCAGACCCAGACCCTCTTGGCACTCAAACAACTGCGTTTGTTTGACGCCAACCGGCGAGGGAGCCCCCTCAAAGGTTGAGGGGGTTGGGGGTGTTTGTAGGAGCCATTCCAAAGGGGCTTCCCTTTGGCAGGTGGTGGACAGCGTCCACGGTCTTAAAGAAAAAGGGCATCCGTGAAGGATGTCTTTTTTCTTTTTGGCTCCGCCAAACACAGGGAGGAATTCCGACCGCTCACCTCGTAGAGCGCGCTCCCAATTTTATCGAAGATGAAAAATTGGTGTAGTGCGTTACACCAAATCTAAAGTTGTGGTATGCTGGACCCATGAACAGTGGTCGAAATGGGGGATTGAGGGATGGCGAAATACGGGATTATCCGCATGCAAAAGTTCCACAAAGACGCAATATTGGGGATCCAGAAACACAATCAACGGGAGGGCGAGAAGAGTAAAAATAAAGACATCGATTCAAGCAGAACGATGCTCAACTATGATTTTGTGAATGAGGACAAAATTAAGTATCACGAAGAAATTAAGAAGATGACGGCCACGCGTGTGAAACGAAAAATTCGGAATGATGCGGTCCTGGTGGCAGAGTTCTTTGTGTCGGCTAGCCCGGAATACATGCATGCGATGTCGCCAGACGAGCAGCGAAAATATTTTGAAGCAGCGCTTGACCATATCTCTGGTAAGTATGGTCAGCAGAACATTTTATACGCCACGGTACATAACGATGAGTCTACGCCACATATGCACGTGGGTTTTGTGCCCATCACGGAGGATCGACGCTTGGCGGCGAAAGATTACTTCCATGGTAAAACGAAGATTCGTAGAATTCAGGATGATTTTCACAACTACATGAACAAACGTGGTTACGACATTGAGCGTGGTGAGCCGAGCGAGCTGCAGCATAAAAGCGTTCATGAGTTTAAGAAAAAAGAACGACAAAAAGAGCTAAAGCAGCTGGAAAAACAAGTGGCTTATAAGGAAAAAGAGATTCAAAGAATAGATAGTTTCGTTGAGCTTAAAACAGCACCACCTGTTGAGATACGTAGTGAGAAACGTATTGAAGAACTGTGTAGCCAACCTATTGACTTTGAGGCGCCCAAGACAGTCATGGGTTCCAAAGTCAAAGTGGAAGAAGCAGTTTTTCATGAGCTCATCAGTCTAACAAAAGAGCTGCAACAAACATTGGCGGCCGAGCATGAGCGTACACATGCGCTGAGTCATGAGGTAGATCGCTATGAAAAAGAGAATAAGGCATTAAAGCATGATTTGAGCGAGACAAGGCAAGAATTAGAAATATACGTGGCGCATCAAGATGGCGAAGTAGAGAAGGCAAAAAAACAAATGCGTCAGAAGCTAGTGCGTGATTTTTCAGCTGAACAAAAGGAAAACGTTAAAGATGAGGTTAAGAGAGAACTAGATACACAATATGTAGCTCATATAAGCTCTCTCAGCGATGATTTAACAATTGAGAAGCAGAAACATGAGAAAACGAAAAAAGAGCTTGTACAGGCAAATGAAGTGAATGAGAGCTTAACGAAGATGAATCTTGGTTATATAAAGAATTATGTGCCAAAAGAAGAGCTTGATAAAGCGAATCAGCAGGTTCATGAATTACAAGAAGAGAATAAAACATTGAAAGCCTGGAAGGAAAAAGCCTTGAATTGGATTGATAAGAATGTTGAGAAGATGAAGCAGATTTCATTTTTTCAATATGTGGGTGGTATTGGAAAGCAATCGAAGCGCCAGGACCAAGAACTAGAAAGATAAAAAGAAGAAATGAAGTTGAACAAACTAAAAATGATCGCTTTACTTGTTATCTTTGCTTGTGTGACTAGTTATACCGTATATCTACTGTTAAATGCTTATAACTACGGTTTTACTGATAAGTAAAAGTATAGTTATAACCATATAAAAAAAGCTATTTCAATCGTATTGGCATTGGAGTGAAATAGCTTTTTCTACTTTACATTCAAGAGTGTGTTAGTTCATTATGGATATCTTTATATGTGAATTATATCACAAACTTTTTTGATTGTGAAGATGGAAATCAAAATTTGTATGACAAGTTTTAAAAATAAAAGAAGCAACCTCGACAATTGGCAAGCGAGGTTGCTTCTATTTTGGGTTACGTTGAAATTTGTAAAAATAGTCTGATCTTTAATATATCATATTTGCATATAAAATCAATTATTTGAAGTGTTTAGCATATGTATAAAAGGTGCGCTTTTTATACATTTTTCTGCTACTTAAGCCTTGGATAATCAGCGTTATATCAAGGATGTATAAAAAGCTGCATACTCCGGAAAAAGAACCCTCGGCGGAACCGTT
>NZ_JAMBOQ010000023.1 GCF_023715685.1 Priestia aryabhattai | reverse complement strand
TACCTCTGCTGGATAACTAACTCTTGTCCCCATAGAAAAAACACCTCCAAGTGATTGTTAGGTAGTATATACCCGTTTTTTAACTTAAAGGTGTTTTTTATTTGTCTCACTATAGGGGGTCAGTCCCACGGTTCCGCCGAGGGTTCTTTTTCCGGAGTATACAGCTTTTTATACATATGCTAACCCCCAGAAAAGATAGTATTTAGAGTAAGAACATGGTAATATTTATTTGCTAAATCAATTATGTTTCATAGTATCCCTAAAAAAGTCGCCTTACTCCAATGCCAATAGGATGAGGGGGCTTTTTATTTTAGTTTTTATAATGAGAGTTATGTTACCTATAGAGTATAAATTAGAAATTCCAGATAAAACCCGCGTGAATTTTTACCTTGTTACGGAATTAAACCAGATTGAGGATTTAGAAGGATTGATTAAGGGGACCTTAGATGATCTAGAAAATATTTTAGAAGCAAAGGTATAAAGTTTATAAAAATTACAATAAAGAAGGTGAACTTTTGAAAAAAGAATTTTATCAGAGCGAAAACTTTTGGAGCGACGATAGTAAATATAAGCGTATAGATTATCCGATAAATGATGAAATAATAAAGAAAACCGAAATTATTTTAGACGTTAAGTTACCTAGTTCATTAGTGGATTTAATGAAAATAAAAAATGGTGGGGGATTAAACTATCCATACTTTATATTACCCGATGGAGATACAGAAAGCATTCCTTATGGGGAAAGGGCAAGGATTAGTGAGATTGATCCTATACATTTTGAAAATGATGATATGAGTATCTTGTCTTCCGAAGAATTATTAAAAGAAGTCAAACTCACCGGTAAATTTGTGGTGTTGTGGACTGATTTTCACTATTGGGTCGTGTTAGATTACCGTAGTAGATCACAAGACCCTGCTGTTATATATATCGCAGAAAACTTCTCAGCTTCAACATACGATACTACAGAATGGGAGCATATCAAAATAGCAGACACTTTCGATGATTTTCTAAAGCAATTATTTCGTGTACCCCCATTAGAGCCAAAACAATTAAAAATTAGTTATAGTCGCAAAGAATGATTAAGCTAAACTATCTTTTTAGAAACTACATTTTTTTACTATACTCCTATTTTCATTAGTTAAAATATATATAGTTTAACCTCTACAGTATATAATGCAGTATATCGTTTACTTTTAATGTAATTCATGGAGGGAATTTTGTATAAATTAAAGTGTATTCCATTTTTTGTGTTTATTATTTTGTTCCTGCAAGGCTGCGAAGACTCATTAAATAAAAAAAGTATTCGTGAACAAGAAGAAACTACCTTAATAGAAGATATAGAGAAAGAGGAAAAGGCCATGACAACCGTCTATGATAAAGCTAAATGGCATTATGAAGGAGATTTTCCGAGTAACTTGAGTGAAAAACAGGCATTCGTTCATACTGGAATGTATCTCGGTTGGATTATTGAAGAAAATTTATATAGCAAAGAATTTAAAGAAGAAGCTGCACAGGAGATCATAAAGTTTAAACAAAAGAACATGACTGGAACAGAAGTATACATGGAATGGGATGGCGTCTTTGCCAGCGATATGCTGAATGCAGAAGGAAAGGCCTTTACAAAAGATTATTTTGATTTCGATAAAGGAACTTATTTAGATGATTATGAAGCTATATTTCCTCATATAGAATCCCTTTATAAGGTAGAAGATACGTGGAATAATTATGAGGCTATTAAAACAAAGATTAATGAGCGTTTTGATACTTGGAAGCATACAAAAGAGGAAAATAAAAGTGATAAGTTATTTACGGTTGATTCATATATTGGTTCATTAAAGAAAATACTTGAGCAAAATGAAGATAAGTTAATTAACAATATCGAAAAAGTACATAATTTTCATTATTATAAGGGCATTGATTTACTGGACTTTGAAATTTTTATCCAGCCATTTGATTTGTCTATTATGATGTTTTCTATGGACGATGAAGCGAACGAAGTTTTCTATGAAGGGAACGATCGTGCCATTTTTTCAGGAAGTTATGAGTTACTTGAAGAGTTTGAATACTATGAGCTAGCCGACGAGCATTCAGATGAATTTTGGGATTTTTATGAGCAAAATGAAGAAGAAATATCTGCTGCTGAGAAAGAATTGATTATAAACTGGTTTATTTCTTGTTGGAATAAAGCCGGTGATAATGGAATAAAGCTGCCTGTTTATCTAGATTTTCATGATGATATAGAATCTTTTGATTTAAATAAGAACAAATGGATTGATAATGATGACAAGTGGTCTAACGAAAATAGTAACTAAATTCGTTGTGCACGTGAAAAGAAGCCAAACTATCGTAGTGGCTTCTTTTTTATATCAATAATCACATTCTAAAAAATAGAAAATTATATGTTCGTAAAAGTATACTTTTACGGACAACGTATTCTTTATCATTTGAATGTAAAGACTTTTTCTACGCTCAAATTATTATCTCTATACAAAGAAAATTGATATTTTCCTGCAGAGAGTTTCCCTGGACTAATTTTAAATTCATATCCCGAAGTACCCTCGTCATTAGGAATAGTTTCTTCCATTAAAATATTGCTTTTATCCTTGATATTAGCTAATTTTAGTACAAACTTTTTATTTTGTTTTTCTTTTCCCGAATTGTCTTTAAAATGTATAGAGACAATTAGCTCCTTGTTTCGATCCACTTTATTTTGTGGGTCAATAATTTGTTGAGATTCATCATTTGTTTTATATCCTATTTCTATATTATCTCTTTTGATTTCTCCATCGTCTTTGAGTATAAAAAAGAAAAAACCAATAGAAATTAATACAATAAATAAAATCAAAAATTCTTTCCTCTTGAACATATAAATTACCTGATTTGTTATATTATAGTAGGTTTATACCATAATAATGTTTTATTCACAACAGTATATACAAAGGAGTTTTTTCAAGAGACTAGAACATATAAGTCAGGAATTTTATACATTTTCTGTTCACTTGGGTACTGAGAAAAGACCTTTAAATCAATGATGTATAAAACCGTGTATAAACAAGAAAAAGGAAAAGCGAACGAGCCCTTGTGTACCAAGGAATCGTTTTTGGTATGTGTTCCGGAAAGAGTGATTATGGTAACTACTGTTGTTTATGATGTTCACGCTGAAACAAACTTAATTTGTGGTAATATTTTCTATAAAGGAGGTTGGGAAATTGAAAACAATAGGCTTATTAGGTGGAATGAGTTGGGAATCATCAAGTGAGTACTACAGAATTATTAATCAAACAGTAAATAGAAAGTTAGGAGGACATCACTCTGCTAAAAGTGTGATGTATTCTGTAGATTTTGAAGAAATAAAAAAATTACAACATCATGATAGATGGGATGAGGCAACAGAATTAATGATTAGAGGAGCTCAATATATTGAAAAAGGTGGAGCCGACTTTTTAGTTATCTGTACAAATACCATGCATAAAATGGCAAGTGATATTCAGAAAGATATTAGTATTCCTATTCTACATATTGCAGATGCCACAGCTAAGAGAATAAAAGATCAAGGGATTAGTAGAGTCGGGTTGCTTGGAACAAAGTTTACGATGGAAGAGGACTTTTATAAAGGTCGACTTATAGCTAATCATAATCTTAAAGTTAATATCCCCCGTGAAAAAGAGTGTCAAATTGTACATGATATTATTTACAAAGAATTGTGCTTAGGAAAAATTGACTCAGATTCCAAAAGTGCATATCAAAAAATTATAAATGGTTTAATCAACGATGGAATAGAAGGAGCTATATTAGGTTGTACTGAAATTTCCTTACTAATTAATCAGAGTGATATCTCGATACCTATATTCGATACAACGGAAATACATGCACAAACAGCAGTTGATTGGGCGGTAGGGATGTCTTAAGGAAATAAACAGATGAAAAACAAACTAAGTACCATATTCTTCGGAACAAAGGCTTCGTAGAAGCTGTATTATGGTAACTAAAGATATATGGAGTATAAAGCTTAAAAACAGAAAAAACACTGCTCCCGTACAGTGTTTTTTCTGTTACACATATCTTAGGTTTAAGTAATGATGCCTCACGACACCTTGATTAGTTTTACTTATATGTAAAGCTTTCTTCGTTTTATCCTAACGTTCTAAGATCTTTTACCAGATAAAGTGTTATCTTTTACATACATTTCATAATGTCCATTTATGTAACTAGACACCTTTAAATTAAGTAAAAGGGCTTTGAGGTTAATTATTTTTTCAGTATCTAATCCGCACTCTTTTGCTATATCTTCGATTTCTCTTTTACTAATTTGTATGTTATTTTCCAAATCGCTCACTGTTTCTTTACTGTACTGAAAAGGAACTTCATCTATAACTTCTGTAATTAATTGATCCTGTCCTTCATATTCTGATCTGCCTTTGGCTGCAGAGTGCTTTCCAATTAATACAGCCTGCTCTTTTATATCAGACAGAAGAATCATTAATCTAATTCGTTGATTCATTAGAATGCGTTGTTTATCAAAAATAGAGATAATTTTGGTTTGATAATCATCCATGGTCATGTGAAGTTGATATTTTGCTTCTCTTATTACTTCTTCACTGTTTTTAATAAGTATCATATTTAAATTCTCTGCCCTCCCCGTACCATATATACTTTCATTATAACAAACTAGAAAAAGGGAACATTATTTTTCACTATTTAGTAATATCAATAATGTATATAAACATCAATATCATGGATTCATTAATCATTGATATTGATTATAAGAAAATATATCGACCCATGATTTTTTAAAGATTTACACCAATAATAAGCGACCTCATTAATTGAGATTAGAATTATAAGGTCACTTATAAAATACTCTAATTCAGTTTTTGTATTTTTCTGTTCTTTTATTGCAAAGCAATTATTTTATCATTAAATTCTTATCTCATTTTCAACATATTTATCAATTTTACTGAGCAAATAGATAATGGCAGAATTTAGTTTGAATAGGTTCTCTCTAATAAAATTAGATAACATTAGACTAGTGTTATTAGTTACTCTATTTTAAATTTTATCTCTTTCTCATGCATGATGACCATGATTATTCTTTTGACTAAGTAATTAGTCAAATAATCGCGGGAATGATGGAAAACCCACTCAAAATAGATCCCCACTCTCCAAATATAAGGTCACCTGACCAAGCGTCAGTAAAGCCTGCAATAGGATTACCAATAATACCTCTGGGAACATCATTTCCTATAATTAAACCAGCGATTCATCCAATAATTCCACTGATAATTAACATCTACAATATTTGCATTAAAGGTCATCTCTTTATTAAAAGATTTAGTTGGCTTTACCCCTCTAAGGAAATAAACTAAGTCTGCCTTTTCCTATTTAAGGGTGTTCCCCTCAGTTAGGAGAAACTTTTGAAAAAATTTCTCCACGTAGAGACCAGATACTACACTATTCACTAAATAAGTTACTAAATCAAAATGTTCCCTTTATTAAAAACTTACATGTTATTAATTTCCCCATATACTCTTTATGTAAACTAGAAAGCAGTTAAATATCATCTAGAATAGGCATGTTAGGGATGATATTTATTTCATTTCATCTTTATTACTTCCTTATTTCGTTTGAAAGACTAAAAGTCTATTTATATAAAAAAGAGAAAAACAATTCAATTCGAGAGATAAATCGTTTTCCTCAATAAATAGATAGCCTATATCATGTTGAGACCTTATTCCGTTTATATTTAAGTGCTTTTTTTAGAAGTACTATCTGATGATATAATTCATTCTTAATGGCTAAATCTCTACACTTATTATAATCTGCAATTAAACTTTTAATCTCCCTATGGAATAGGGAACGTTCATAGTTATCCAGCATATCCTCCCCTCCTGATGTCATTTCTTTTATATTACCCATTCGACACATACTGACACTTATTTTTCAATAAACCTCATTACGTGAACTCTACATTTTTAACCTCAGTTATGGCAGCGCCTATTTCATTTATAATTTCAAAAATATTATTTAAAGTTAAAAACAATTAATAAATTAAAAATCCCTCCCTTAAATTAAAGAAGGATTTTTATTTATCTTATACATCATTGTAAAGTACAAAAGATTAGATTTTTTGAAAGCATTACCAAGGTTCGACAACATTTTTATTTCTAGTTTCTTATACTTTAGAGGGATGGAGAAATAATAACCAAAAATCAAAGGTATATAGAGAAGCGCCAGGCTATACTAGGCGTTTTTTGTCTTAAAAAAATCTTTTTTTACTGACTAAGATAATCTTAAAAGAATTAAGCTTGCTATTCCAAGAATACTTTTAAAATTCACCTAAGATTGGCGGAGGGATATGAGTGAGTACAAATATCGAAACTGAATTAATCGAGAATTACGATAGATATAAAGATGAAGATCTACTAAACCTAATTCATTATGGGAACGAAGAGGCATTAAACTTTTTAATTAAAAAATATCGGGGTAATGTTCAAGCGAAGGCATCAACCTATTTTTTAAGAGGGGGCGATAAGGAAGACCTTATTCAAGAAGGAATGATTGGTCTATATAAGGCCATTCGTAATTTTAAAGGGGATAAAATGTCCTCTTTTAAAACATTTGCTGAGCTCTGTATTAAGAGACAGATGTTCACCGCGGTTAAAACAGCTGCTCGTCAAAAACATGGACCTCTAAACGCCTATGTTTCCCTATACAAGCCTTTATCTAATCAAGAAGCAGCCTATATGCTTCTTGATATGATAGCCGAAAAAAATATAACAAATCCGGAATTATTACTTATCAATCAAGAAGAATTCGAAGAAAAGAAACAAAAAATAGCCGAGCTACTTAGTAAATTAGAACAAAGAGTATGGGCTTTATATATAAATGACTATTCATATATAGAAATTTCCAAAGTATTAAGTATGTCTGAAAAGTCTATTGATAATGCTATTCAACGAATAAAAAGAAAAGCAGGACGGTACCTGGAGGTAGAAAAAGCTATATAATCTTTTTGCCTTAATGAAGGACTTAAGTTTACAGTATACAAAAAGCCCTTGATAAAAGGGCTTTTGAACATATAGTTGCCGATAAATTACATTGTGATAACTAATTTAATGCTGGATAGAGTAACAATTACTAGAGAAAAATAATCAATAAAAACACCGTTTCAAATAAACGGTGTAATAAAAATTTGTTCTAAGTTAATTTAGCTTGGATCATTTTCGTCTAAAGAGAGAGTCGTTACGTTAGTATATTCTCCTTTAGAAATTTCCTCTGGGGTTGCATCTTTTTGCAATTCATCTTCAGTATTTATTCCTTCTGCAATTGTTGAGTTATCAGTTGAGTTTTTTTGTTTTTTCATTTAGTACACTCCTTTCGGGTTTATTTTTCCCAACAATAAACCTTTCATCCTCTGGTTGATTGTACATAAAAAAGCTTTTAAACACGCTACTTATTGTATGATTTCCAATAGACAGCATTATGTAAAGTAGAAATAGAGTTCATTTTTCTTCCTTATAAAACCGTTCTCCCGTATGATGATTGTAATATACGCGTAATTTTTTGTTTGTTGTTGGGTCAACCGTAACTTCATCTGTGCGGATAAATCCATTCGGTATATCCTGGCCATGTCGGTTTCGAAAGCGTTTATCCCAAATAAGCCATGATAATATAGCTAAAATCAAGATACCAACACTCATCACTACATAATAAGTAATGATTAAATTCACCATTTTTACATCTCTTCTACAATAACTGCGGTTCCGTATGCCACGATTTCACTCATGTTGTTACAATTTCACCAGAATCAAATCGCATCATAATTATTGCATTGGCACCCATCACTTGGGCATTTTTCACCATACGGTCTAATGCATGCTTCCGTGCGTCCTCAAACATTTCTGTATATTGATTAATTTCGCCACCAATGAGACCCTTTAATCCAGCAAGAATATCATTCCCAATCCCTCTTGCTCGTATAGTTAATCCAAATACAGGACCCTTTACTTCTACTGTTTTATAGTTTGGTACATTTTCTGTTGTAACAATAATCATCAACCATTTCTCCTTTTATTTATGATATTTACAAGATATTGAAAATAAAAGGGTTGCATAGCAGCCCTAAATTAGTATTTCTTTGTGTATCTTTTTCAATCTTTCTCTATTGTACAGGTTTTTATATATTGTTTATTTACATATATTTATAATATGTCTAAGTTCCATCTCTTTGCACAAAATTGGCCTTCTTACACAAGGTCTAACTTATTTCTCCTGCTTTCAAACTACAAATATTCACTAACTGAAACATTTACTAATCTAATTTTTTTATGTTAAAATATATTTATGCAAAAGTCCAACGTTGCATAACACATAAGAATGTACACCTTAATCTTTTTCTAAGAAAAGTCCTATTGTCAGTTTTCAAAACTGCTTTGGGGCTTTTCTTTTCTATAACATCATTAGTCTCCATTTATCTTTTATGCTTTTTAAAGATCTCAGCATTAAAACCAAACAAAATTTGACAGAACAAAAACCTTAACCCTATTCTATACTTAAAAATAAACTCAAGGAGTTATAACATAAATGGATAACATGCAGCGCTTTATAGAATTAGTCTTAAAGTTTGAACAATCCTTAAATAGAAAGCTAACTCATCAAGAAAAAGAATTCTTAATGTGGGTTGTAAAAAAAGAAAAACAGATAGAAGCGTAATTCCGAATTAATTACTCCTATCTGTTTTAGTAATGAAGGGTAGATCCCTTCTTTTCAATTCTTCTTCAAGAATAAGAATGAAATCTTTATCTAACTTTAATTCAATTGCTTTAAAATACGATGCTAATAATGTTTCATCATTTAATTTCTTCATGTTTCCCCTCGCTTTTACAAAGTTATCATTCATGCACCTTGTTTATTTATTTTTGAATGTGTATTAAATTTGCTGTATTAAAGCTAGATAAGACATGGTTTAGCCATGTTAAAATTCTATTGAGTAATTTAGATTTTTGTTAATACATCCTTTAGAATTTATTTAATTATTAAATGAGAAGGGGCCTGTCTTTAACCTCAAAGACAGGCCTCTTCCTTTTTTGAACCAATAAAGCACATTATGTTAACTAAAAATGTATACTTTCGCGGACAGCTAATTTAATTTGGGTCCAATACTTAACATATAAAGACATATTCTACTTACTTAATTTTTTTAACCATTTATAAGAATTTTTCATGATTCCCCTAACATTGTTGTAAAATCATAATATTCTATTATTTTAATTTAAATTGTAAGCGATTACATATATAATAAGAATTAGGTTGGATAGCAAGCTTGGCTGTCACTGTATATGGCGTAGGCGGGAGGCGGGGCTAGTACAAGATAAAAATGGCTTATCATACAAAATACTTTGGTAATTTGTATGTATAAGAGATTGCTAGTTGGGCAATAATGAAAAATAGGAACTTACATAAAGGAGGTCAAACTATTGAGCGAATATAAACAGGTTTTCTCTACGTTTATTAAGGAAGAACAATTTGACTTACATTCATACCTTACTTATCTATTTATCAATGAATGTCAGGAGGATGTAGTAAATCAATTAGAACAGGAACATGTAAATCAATAAATTTATAAATAAGAAAAAGTGAAAGGATAAATAATAATGAATGGAAAAATTGTGTAGGTGGCTTTATCTTTCTTAACGGAGGGAATAGGTCGCCTATTGGTGTTTCTTCTAAATATTCACTTACACTGAAAAAATTGAAATTTCCATTTTTTATCATCTGCCACTCTATCTTCTACTTCCCTTTTAAGAAATTATTAAAGATATAATAAGTCAATAAAAAATTTATAATCATTTAACTTTAAGTCCTTTTGGTAAGATAATTTTAGGGACCGTCAATAATTTTGTGTAAATGGGAGTGTCCTTTTCTTATGAACGTTACCCACTAGTTTGCTTTAAACATCATTTGTAGCTCTGCGCGAGCTTGATCGAAACCAATGTGACATCTTGTCGC
>NZ_JAMBOQ010000022.1 GCF_023715685.1 Priestia aryabhattai | reverse complement strand
TACCTCTGCTGGATAACTAACTCTTGTCCCCATAGAAAAAACACCTCCAAGTGATTGTTAGGTAGTATATACCCGTTTTTTAACTTAAAGGTGTTTTTTATTTGTCTCACTATAGGGGGTCAGTCCCCTTACTGCCGCAAGGGTTCTCTTTTTCGTAGGTTCCTCTAAAATCCATTATGGAAAACTAACTCTGTATATCGTATACAGCTTAAAAAGCGAAAAAACTCCTGTCGTTATTCAGGAGTTTTTTCTTTAAGATCATCCAATGCAATGGAAGCCTTAAGGCTTCTTGAGTAGTTTGTTCAAAGGAGTAAAAAATATGTACATACATAAAAAATGAAGTGTATTTTAAATTTTTATTTAAATTTATGTTTTGACACATATAAAAAAGGGAACAGTAACTTAATTTTATTCCAGATAAATTTCAAATAAGAAAAATGGTTAATATGTTGAACAAACTGTAATAATGAATCTGGAGGGAAGGTATGTCAATTAATAAAGAAGTTTTCTATCGCGGTAAACGATTTAAGATTATTCATATTTATAGTTCTGGTTATTGTGAGCTTAGAAAAGTTAACGATCCTTTTAGAGTAGAACTAGCTTTATTAAATGATATCCTACTAACGAGGTAATGATTACTGCATATTCTTATTTAACTAACCACACCAAATTAATTTGATTTTTGTTATTAAATAAACATATTAATCATTTTTTGATAAAAATAGAAGCCAAATTCTTTATATATAAAGAATTTGGCTTCTATTAATGCTGATTATGCTAACTAAAAATGTATATCATATACAGCGTAAAAATAGAAAAATTCAATTTTACAAACAATTAGTCATTATTACGTTTGTTGTTGGATTTGCCACCCTTTTCACCGATCTCCTGGTAGAATTCTTTATTATGGTTTTTAGCTGTAGCTTCTCCTCCTTTTTCGCCAATCTCTTGATAAAATTCCTTATCATGATTTTTGGCTGTAGCTTTGCCACCCATTCTTCCGGCTTCTTCACGGCTCATTTTGTCATTATTTTTATTAGTTGTCATTTTACATTCCTCCTAATAATTTTTAATATATTTTTTATCTTCCACGTTAAAAAGGAGCTAAACTATTTATCTTTATTTTCCTAATAATTGAGAATCATTTCCCTTTTTTTATTTTGTAACTCCTCTTTTTGAAAAATCTTACTTATATTTGCTGATATGCTTTCTTTTAATATGAGGGTGCCTATAAATCGCCTTACGTAAAGTGAACTTGTATACCATATAAAATAATTTGTAGTCTAAATAACAAAAAAGCTACTATTAGGGTAGCTTTTTTATGTTCTTCGTTAACTTTCTTGAGATTTATAGGGTTTTGTTTTTCCCTCTTTTTTCCGTTACCCCGTTCTCCTTTGAATTAATCAGGTGATCTCTATTTCTTTTTCTTCTAGTAAGAAAATAGATAATAAAACCTATTAAAACTAATAAGGTAATGAGAAGAATACTTGTAGGAAAGTATAACGTACCTATGTGAATAGCAAGGAACTGAGTCATTATCCTTTCACCTCCATATAAGATTAGTAAACGACTCTAGTAAGATACTTCTAGTTCAGTACCCTTCTGGGATATAGACAAACATTCACATAGAAGAACAAACGCTATATATAGACAGCAACATTCTAATAAGATTTACCAACTATTCTTCATTACTTAGTTTCTTCAACATTTATTGCACCGTCGAACCACTAAATTCCTTTCTTTGCAATGATTACTATACGTTCTTGTTTCATTTCACCTACACATCGTTCAGTTTCTTCTTGTATTAACCCTAATGAGGCCATTTTAGAACGAAGTTCATCTTCACGAGAAAATAACTTATTAACGGTGGATTCAAAAACCCCTTGTTCAGAAGTTCGATATTCTTTCGTATCTGTTATATCTGTTAAATATTCCGAACGCTCTTTATTATAGGTCAACAAGTAAACTTCACTTTTACTAAACCCATTGGTAAAAAAATCTTCAATGAACTTATTTGCCTGACCACTATTTTCTGCTACTTTAATTTCTTTCACTACTTTTTCCTCCTCTATCCCTATAAAATATGTTGTTCTACTAATAGATATATCCTTCACCAGCGAATTGAAACCAATCCAATTCAGATACAGAATAAAGGTCGTATAAAGTGAGGTAAATTATTTACTTTCAAGGAACTAAAATGTGGATTTTTAAACTCCAAATGTATAGTTTATAAAAATTAGTTTTTCCACCAGAACCTAACTTTCTTAGGCTAAAAGATTAGATAAGATCGTTTATTTCTCCCTTAATGATTACGTTTTCTCTGTTAAAACATAGGGTAAATACTTGTGCAGATAAGAATATTTCTAAAACTAACTTAATATCTATACTTGCCTGTTAGAGAGTTTGCTGGTTATGGAGAACTTATAACAAACACTTTAGGATTAATAATGATAAGAAGGAGTTCTTGCCCAATGGAAAAGAAGTGGTGGAAAGAAAGTGTAGTTTATCAAATATACCCTATTAGCTTTAAAGATTCTAATGGTGATGGAATTGGGGATCTACAAGGTATTATTTCAAAACTTGACTACTTAAAAGAGCTAGGCATTGAAGTGATTTGGCTATGTCCTATTTATCAGTCACCAAATCATGATAATGGCTATGATATCAGTGACTATCGCGCTATTATGAAGCAATTTGGAACGATGGAGGACTTTGATGAACTATTAACTCAAGCACATAAACGTAATTTGAAGATTATTATGGACTTAGTTGTTAACCATACATCGAACGAACATCCTTGGTTTATTGAATCCCGTTCTTCTATAGATAACCCAAAGAGGGACTACTATATTTGGAGAAAAGGTAAAAATGGAGGTCCACCGAATAACTGGGAATCTTATTTTGGTGGATCTGTTTGGGAATATGATGAACTGACGGACGAGTACTATCTTCATCTTTATACTAAGCAACAGCCAGATCTGAATTGGGATAATAAAAATGTTATAAGAGAAGTTGAAGAAATGGTATCTTGGTGGCTAGATAAAGGAGTAGATGGATTTAGATTAGATGCTATAGCTCATATTGTTAAAGCTGAAAACCTTCCCGATGCGCCGAATCCAACGAGCCTTCCTTATGTAAGAGCCTATAAGCTATTTTCTAATTTAGAAAAAGTTCATACACTACTCAGAAATCTATACGAGAAAGTGCTGTATAAATACGATATTATGACAGTGGGGGAAACATCGGGATTAGGACCCGAACAAGCATTGAACTATATTGGAGATAAGCGTCACGAACTGAATATGGTCTTTCATTTTGAACATATGCTATTAGATTCGAAAGCTGGAGGGACTGGTAAATGGGAATTTAAGCCTTGGAACCTTCTAGATTTGAAGAATGTAATGAGTAAATGGCAAACGATTATTCATAATCAAGGCTGGAATGCGAATTATCTCTGTAACCATGATCAACCTCGATCGGTTTCTCGTTTCGGAAATGATGGAAGATATCGAAAAGAATCAGCCAAAATGTTAGCAACGTTCTTGCTAACATTAGAAGGGACTCCTTACATATTCCAAGGCGAGGAGATTGGCATGACAAATCCTAATTTCCAATCCATTGAGCATTATCGAGACATTGAGACTCTTAACTATTATAAGGAAGCAATGGAAAGTGGAGCTTCGCTGGATTCTACTATGAAAGCAATTTGGAGAAAAAGTCGCGATAACTCTCGTACTCCTATGCAGTGGGATGATACACATGCTGCAGGTTTTACTCAAGGTACACCTTGGATTAAGATAAATGCGAATTACAAAGAAATTAATGTGCAGGAAGCCCTTCAGGATAAGAGTTCTATTTTTCACTATTATCGAAAGATGATTGCATTGAGAAAGAAACACGATGTCCTTATTTATGGAGAATATAATCTCTTATTACCTATTGATCCAGACCTTTACGTATATACTCGTACGTTAGGTGAAGAAAAATTTTTAATTATATTGAATTTCTTTGATCGAACTCCAATGTTTGAAATGCCAGAAGAGTTAAGTATGCTGGATGCTAAACTTTTGATTTCTAATTATGATGTAGAAAGAGAAGATTTACATGGGTTAAAGCTATAGCCTTATGAAGCTCGAATCTATAAATTGCAAAAGAATTAATAATTGAAATTTCACCTTTACTTTAATGTAGGTATATTAGAAATATAGTAATAAATTAAACTATACAATTCATATTTTAATTAAGAATTTTCTCAGAATTATTACAATCATAAAATAAGTATATAAATAAGCCAAGACATTATAATCTGTCTTGGCTTATTTAAAAATTTCAATAACAAACCGATTTTGATTATATATTCAACTTTTATTATAAATTCAAATGGGTTCGGAGAAAGTTCAGTATGTTAAATAACTTTGTATATCCTATACATCATAAAAAAGCAAAAAACTACTGATCTGAAATGAAATCAGTAGTTTTTTCTCTAAGATTATCCAATGAAATGGAAACCTTAAGGTTTCTTCAATAGTCTGCTCAGGTTATTAATAACTTATATACTAAAAAGAAAACTCTGCCTAATTTGTCACTCTTGTTCATATGGGAAATATCTTTAAGTGATTGTTAGGTATTATATGTCCTTTTTTAGCTTGAAAGTGTTCTTCTTTATCTTGCTCTATATGAAAACTTCAAACAGATGTATAGTTTTAGCTTACTATGGTGCCGAATTTCTTAGAAAGATGCTTATTTATGGAGTATATCATTCTTTAAAATTAAACATATTACCCTAGGTCTATGCCCTTTTCACTTAATTTATGAGAGGTTACAGCAATTAAAAACTTTCCATCATCTAAATCTTTTTTATAAGAGGTCAGCTCCTCTGATGGAATGCCTAAATCCGTTACACGATCTGCATCATTTGAGTAATTTTGCACCAAAAAAAACTTCTTTAATTTATCTAAAAAGGAATCCGGCTGGGCCCCTCCAGTCATATCTTCATGGGTGACTTCATCGTGTTTAACAGAAGATAGTCGATCAACATTTACATTCGTTCTATAGGCTAGATTGCCTGCTGTCGTCTCTTGGTTAGTTAGAACTGTAATTTCATTATCTTCATACCCTATCGTCTTTAACTTCTCAATTGTATTTAATGTTTCCTCCGGCGTTTCATATATACCTATAATACTTTTACTCATAGAGCTTTCCTCCTCTATTATGATCTTTTATACTTACTTTTCATTTACCCAATATTCTATTCTTATTAACAATAGACTACGGGTTAACAAAGTGAAAAAGATGATTTTTGCTTTTTTTAAGGAATTAGATCAAATAACTATTAGTTTTATTAAAGAAAAATTTTTATCCAACTTAAAAGGGATTATCTTTCTTAAAATTGGGTATTTATTCTTCAAAAGACAATAAAATAAAAGGATGGTGATGGATAAGATGAAACATTTGAAGGCTCTTTTTATAAAGTTCGTAATGAGCGCTGCTGTCTTAGGTATAATACTTACAGGTATTTATAATTATGATTTTAGTGACAGCATGCTAATCAGTTTAGTCCTCACAGTTGTCACTTATGCTCTCGGTGATTTGCTAGTATACCGAAATGCTGCTGATGACTCAGACTACAAAAAACGAAACATTGTCGCTACAATTTCTGATCTCATTTTGTCTTTTTTAGTAATTTGGATAATGGGGGCATCTCTTTTTGGAAATACCAGCACTATTATTCAGGGTTCTGTAGTATCGGCAATTGTTATAGCCCTCGGTGAATGGTTCTTCCATAAGTATCTAGATAAACACGTTTTTAATACTGATAATTATGGACATACCGATACGACATATAATAAATAATTTATTAGTACAAAAAGTAGCTGTTTATTTATACGGCTACTTTTCATTTCCTATAATCTACATTATAACAACTGAAAATCTATAGAGTATAAAGTCTAAATATAGAGAAAACTACGGGCTTTTTTTAATGATGGTTTTTATATCAGTTTTAAAAAAGGAACAAGAAAAAATAAAACTAATGCAAATATAGCAAAATTACTAGCAGTCATCCTTACTTACTGGCCGAATGAAGACTTGTAATCCTACCAAATTTGCGTGTTTTTTTCTTTTCTATGGGGGAATATCCAGAGTAATACCTATTTATAAGGAGTTGGGAAATCAGTATGAAACTGAAAGCTCTTGTACTTAATTGTACGTTAAAGAAAAGTTCTGAAGTCTCAAACACAGGTGCGTTAATTGGTGAAGTGGTGAAGATATTTGAGAAGAATGAGGTGCAAACAGAAGTTATAACCATAGCAGATTATACGATTGGACACGGAATTTCAGAAAAAGCAGTAAATAATGAAGATGAATGGCCTTCTATTTTTGAAAAAGTAAAGGAAGCAGATATTGTCATAATAGGCTCTCCTATTTGGCTAGGCGAGCAAAGTAGTATTACTACCCAAATTATAGAAAGGCTTTATGGTGGAAGTAGCCTAACAAATAATAAGGGACAATACATTTATTACAACAAAGTAGGTGGAGTGGTTGTGACGGGAAATGAGGATGGTGCCAAACACGTTTCACGTTCAGTCATCTATGCATTATCTCATATAGGGTTTACCATTCCCCCTAATGTGGACACGTATTGGGTAGGAGAAGCAGGGCCAGGACCATCCTTTATTGAAGCTGAAGGAAATAAAAATGATTTTACCATGCAACATGTGAAAATAATGGCCCATAATCTAATGCATTTTGCAAAATTATTAAAAAATCATCCGATTCCTACTGAAGGGAATGTAATTAATAGTTAATAAAAGAGGACCCGTTAATGAGGGTCCTCTTTTATATTTTTAAATACATCCTGCAACTAATGTTGCAAAAATCCTCCTTTTTGGATTAACCTGCTTTTGTTGCAACTACTATTACACGTCCTTTATCTAATTCTCTTTCATATTGTTGAGCTTCAGCATCCGATAATCCTAAAGATTGAATTTTAGAACGTAATTCATCTCCACGGGACCGGAATACATTGGCTACTAAATCAAATGCTCCTTGTTCTGAGACCCCAATGTTGTTCGTATCTAATGCTTCTGTTAAATCTTCAGAACGATTTTTATCGTGAGCTAATAAATATAATTCATCTTTCGTATATCCTCGATTTAAAAATTGTTCAATTACCTCTTTTGCTTGAACTCCGTTTTCTACTACTCTTACATTTTTCATAAAAAAACCTCCTTTGTAGTTAAATGATATATACCCATTTTCAAGAAATGAAAATCATTTTTTTACTAACTGATAAAATGCCATGAATTTTCCCAATCCACAATTCATTTTCTTCCCATTAAAATCTAAAGCTGTTTACTAAAACTCAAGCTTACGTTTTAGAAGATGATGTACGGGAATAGAGTGAAATAAGACGATTATTCAATAAAGGAGGAATTATTATGAACATAACAGAAGTAATGACCTCAAATATTGAGACGTGTAACCTTAAAAGTTCTTGTGGTGAGGTAGCTAACATGATGAAGAATGTAGATGTAGGAGTTATTCCAATTTGTGAAGATGATAAGCTAATAGGATTAATAACGGATCGTGATTTAGTGGTCAACGGCTTAGCTAACAATTTCAATGCGAATACACAGATATCTGAAATGATAACCACTGACGTGATCACCGGAACAAAACACATGTCTGTAGAACAGGCTGCAGAAATCATGTCTCATCATCAAATACGCAGACTTCCTATTGTAGAGGATGGAAAACTGATCGGAATGGTTTCTTTGGGAGATTTAGCAGTAAGTAATACTTCAAATAAAGAAGCAGGTAAAGCTCTTGAGGACATTTCAGTTCCTGCTGAACCTAATAAATAAAAACCAGAGATTCTATCTATAAATAGTTTCTTGTCAGTATTAAAAAACGAAGAAGGAGTAAATAGGATGCCTTTATTAGAAATAAGTATTATACCTGTTGGAACAGACTCAACAAGTTTTAGTTCAGAAGTGATTAATGCTGTACGTAAGCTTAAGGGGAAGGAATTACATTATGATATAACACCCACTTCTACCATAATAGAAGGAGATCTTGAACAATTATGGCAAGTAGCAAAAGACATACATCAAGAAGCAATTTCAAGTGGTCCTAATCGAATTATCACAAACATACGTATTGATCATCGAAAAGATAAGAAAACAGATATGAATCATCAAATAGATACTGTTGAGAATGCAATAGACTAGTTTTAACACTATTTTAAAATTTATAAACCTGATTAAAAGAACATTGAGATATATACGAAAAAAGATAACAATTAGTATTTACTCATTTAAGAAGAGCAGTCACTTCACTGCTCTTTTATCCTATTCAAAGATGTAAAGTGATAACTCTACCTTAGAAATATCTTTTATTTAGGAGGAATTTTAAATTGAATAATACCATTATAGCATAGCCAAAAATGGTGCAGAGACAAAAAAAGCAATTGAGACCTTTTTACAAGAAGGATTTACAAGAAATGATATCTACTTATTTACCTATAACAGGGAAAATTCGAAGAATTTAATGAATATCACAGGTACAAGTGATGTTGGGCTAGCAGAACAACATATCTTTGATTCAATAGCAAATGTATTTCGTTCACGAGAAGAAGAACTTAGGAAGAAAATGCACTCATTAGGATTATCTGAGATAGAGATAAAACAATGCCTAGAGAGAATGGATAGAGGAGATATAGTGATAATTGCATTAAAAGTAACATAATCAAAATATGAGCATACATATTTCTCAGTAAAAAATATACCTGTAGTAGTTAATTTTCATGTAGCCCCAGGAATATAGTCGAATTGATTATCTTTTTGACTCTCTTTACCTTCTATATAAGCTTTTTCTATTTTTGCTTCTTGTAAATCTGTTTCACCAGCAAATTCTGATTCGAATTTATTAGATGCATATGTAGCGTTTTGGTGTTTGGCTTTTTCGGCATTTGTTCCTACTGGAGTTTTATTTGATTGTTGATTATTATTCATTACAATCAACTCCATAAATTAATGTTCCCAAGAGTTTTTTAAGGAATATGTACTTGTTGATAACTGTGATTATGTCAACTAAAGCTGTATATCATATACAGCCTAAAAAAAGAAAAAACTACTGGTGTGTGATCAGTAATTTTTTTTCTTTCCTGAATGGTAATCAATATTTAGCTGACGTTGCAGAGCGTCTTGTGTAGTTTGCTCTAATCGCAAAATTTTATGTGGGTCAGAAGTAATCCCTCCCATTAGGTAGAGTAAAGCTTTTTAAATTTATCTGTACCACTTATATAATGGGCAATTAAATAAATGAAAAATTGTATTATGAATGAATAGAAGTAATGCCATTTAACAGGATCATATATCCCAATCCAATGTACAATCGGAAGAGCAATTACGGAAAAAATGGAATACGCTAGAGATTTTAAAAGAGGGTTAGTTCTTGGCCTTATTTGGAGAAGAAATATTACCGTAATAGGTAATACAAAAAAACTAAAAGGAATGTAATGCGATATGACCGGAAATATCTCATAGTCATATTTCCATAACCCAAAAAATGTTCCGATATAATCTAGATTTGAAGAAGCCAAAGCTACAAATAAACCAGCATATTGTAATCGATCAGCACTTTCTCGATTTCTATACTTTATCCAAAGCGTTAATGAAATAACGATAAGTAAAATACCTAGCCACCAGCGCCAAGCAAATAATGAATGTTCAACCCATGCGTGCAAAATTTGTTTATTAAGATCCACAGATTTTTTGTAGAAATCAGTAAAAATAGAAGACTGTAGTATCATTCCATAACCCCTTAGTTTTAATTCTCTATGATTAAAATGAGCAGAATTAAGCTGATATATTCATTTTTAGTTCAGGGAACGGAGAGATCACCTAAATTCCACCTAAAAAACAGGCTTAAGCCTGCTCCTATAGCCTTCAAGGCTAGTTCGTATTTAAGAAGTACGTATAAGTTATTGTGACGTTTTTCAGAGGGTTTTTTCTGATATTACTCACTACGATTTATATTTTCACTTTACTTTATAAGTACCTAGAAGGAACATTATGTTAACTAAAGCTGTATACCATATACAGGTTAAAAACAAAAAAACTATCTACGCGGCAACGGAAGGTAGTTTTTCTGTCTACAAAGTGATAAGTCGATGAAGTAACTAGCATGAGTAGTTTGCTCAAGTTGTTATTTATTATCCGTTTATAGTGGGGGAAGAATATAAATTAATTTCTCTTACTGGTTATTTTTACCGAAAAATCGGTAAGAAAGATAATAGTAAAGGGAACAATGCAAACAATGAAGAATGTGCGAAAGACCATATAAACCTTATTATTCATTTATATTGGATCCACCTTTATATTTTAGAGTAAACATTCCAGGGTTTCTTAAATAATAGAATGTTCGAACAAAAGAAAAGTATTCATATCAAATAAAACAGCAGGTTTAATCATGCTGATATTTTTAGTATTTACTTCTCATAATGGCGATAGGATAGGTCATTTGTCTTGGAGGGCATAAAAAAAGCCAGCTCATTGAGCTAACTGTAGTTTATTGTTCTTTATTGGATTAAAACTGTTGAGATAGACCTTTTCTTGAGCATACTTGAAATAATACCCCAGTTCATCTTGGTAGATTTTACGAGTAAAGAATCTTTCAAGTTTAGTGTTTCTAGCACAGCCAAAGAAGTAGTCTTCTGTATCAGTATAAAAGATGTCAATAGCGTAAATAGAAAAGTCATAAACATATGGAAAGCTGTACACAGCAAACTTACTAGTAATACCTTGCTCATACCTCTTGATGTGCTCTGTTTTTTTCACAATATTTCAACTCCCTTGACTTAAGAATAACAGTACTCTGGAGAGTAATTCATTGTTTTTTATATAAAATAAGAAGGAGGAACAATAAATAATGAAATTGCCCCTCCAAAGCAGAAAATGAACAAAACATGCTGCATATACAATGTTTTGTCATTAATCGACAGTATACCATGAGAACGATGTCCTATAACCTTTGATACACGTATGTATAGAAAATGAAACATATTGTAGCATTACTGACACATTGTTGATAAAAAGAGGCATCATTCTATCATAAAACACGGCATATACAGCCTGAAATAGAAAAGCTACTGTGCCTCAACAGTAGCTTTTCATTTAAAAAAATAGGTTGCAAATACCAATGTCGGAAGGTATTCGATTACATTTTGTTCCAATCACCTAAAAAATATACTAACAGCAAATGAAAAAACTACCCTATGGGAGTTGAACTGCACCCCAATTGTTAGACAAAAACTAATAATTGGAGGTGCAGTTTTTTATGTCAAAACACACACTTGAAACAAAGTTAAAAGCTGTAGATTTCTACATCAATAAGCAATATTCATATAAAG
>NZ_JAMBOQ010000021.1 GCF_023715685.1 Priestia aryabhattai | reverse complement strand
TAGCATATGTATAAAAGGTGCGCTTTTTATACATTTTTCTGCTACTTAAGCCTTGGATAATCAGCGTTATATCAAGGATGTATAAAAAGCTGCATACTCCGGAAAAAGAACCCTCGGCGGAACCGTTCTGCGACAAGGGTTCTTTTTTGGGTTGTGTTCCGGAAAGAGGTATTATGTAAACTAATTTTGTATAACGTATACAGCATAAAAAGAGAAAAAACTCCTGCAGGTTGGTCAGGAGTTTTTTCTGCTACATAAATGCATCACATCAGGTTAACGCCTCACGGCATCTTGAGTAGTTTGCTCTGTTAATAATGTTTTATTCATAAAGCCTAACTAGCCTAGAGGATTACTTTTCGATAATTTTCATTGATTATAAGGCATTCCACAAGAACAACGATGTGCACCAAACAATAAGTTATAAGATGCAGGAAATTCTTGATTTACACGTTGTACTTCTCGTGCAAATTCTTTACCATCTTCCGGAACTCGGCGGAGAGCATTTGCTTTTTCTTGTGTGTCTATGTTAGCTCCAGGCGGAACAAATCTATTTGCTGCAATACGTACACCATTTGTTACTACTGCATTGTATGCAATAAATGTTCCTTCTCCAATAATTGCGTTATAAACAATTGATTTAAAACCAACAAATGTGTTATCTCCTATATAACAAGGACCATGTATGAGAGCGCCATGGGCAATACTTACTTTCTTTCCGATAAAGATTGAATATCTTTTACCGCCAACAGGAACGTATTTGTTCAATAAACCATGTAAAATAACTCCGTCTTGCAGATTTGTGTTTGAACCGATATAAAATGGAGTTCCCTCATCGGCACGAATGCTCACATTGGGAGCTATATATACATTATCTTTAATTCTGACATCACCTATTACACTAGAAAATGGGCTTATGAAAGCTGTTTTATCAATTTTAGGATAACGCTGAATCGGATTGAATGAGGTAATAGGGTTTGGGCTGATAAAGGGAGCAAACGAAGCATTATGATTACTATAATTCCTTTTTGCTTTTTTTCTTTCGTTCAAGAAAACATCTCCTTTCATAAAAGATACTTGTACTAGTAGAATATGCAGCTTAATGAAAAGAGCTTGGACATGGTCAAATATAGAAAAAGCCGTTGAAATTCATTATGTAAACTTGAAATAAATAGAATCTTAAAAAGGTTTCCCTCGAAACTTTCCCCATTTAAGAAACATATTTAAAGTACAACATTCTGAGCCTTGAGCTTGAGCAGGCATACTCAATAAAATTCCATCTGGGTTGTACTTAACTGTTACAGGTGTACTTATTCCTATCGATTTAATTAAACTGTCAACCTTCATTTGGTTTCCATCCTGAGCTGCTGTCATCAAGCTATGAGAAAAATTTGGATCAGCAAACATTTTAAGTAAAGTACTGGATTCCAGAGCAAGTTTTTGAAGGGAACTTACCGAATGACCGAAAATAGCAGTATCAACTGGTGGATATTGTTGTTGTGGTGGTTGACGATTCATTTGGGATTGAAGATATGGATAGTAATATTGGTGATAATACATAAAACACCTCCCTATTTTACATAGTTAGTTATTTTTATGTATTCTTCTCATTGTCGGTGACTCAGTGTGCCTATATGGAAGTATGTGGACATGTCGTTTTGAGTACCGAGAACATCCATTATGGTGCGACAAGAAGTCGCTTTTATATAGTGTGGCTTATGCCACTGGTTTAGACGCAAAAACTATCCCCGTCCAAAACTGCGGGCCTGGTAACGGGCTCGTGGGTTGCATGCGGAAATGCGGAAACAGAGAGTCAGTGCACGACTCGGAACACTGCTAGGGGAAGATGAGTATGGTGAACATTAGTGAAGGTTTGTAAGCTTCGTCAGTGTTAGCTCAGGATAGTGTACAGATTTGCCTGGGTATTGGTAAGAGGAAAAGCAGATTCATAATGCTGCTGTGACGCGTCCCGTATCTTGCCCGGAGTAAAGAACCCACCTAACCTCGTCGTATCTATAAGATGCGGAACTTGGTAAGCCCTTTGTCATCTGTGTAAACAGTAGGATGACTGTAAAGTCAAACGATGTGATAGAGGGTATAGGATACGAGAGAAAGCGAATGCCGTTACCTCGAAAGAGAACAGGAAAGCAGGAAACTGTATAACTGGACGGATACTATCGTCCTTACGGACAAACCTATGATAGGCCCGAAAGGGAGCTGACTTCTCGTTGGTCTCTCGTAGGAACATAAGGTTGTGGCTATCTTCTGACGAAAGAAACGTACTGTTATGTGTACCTCCATTTGGAGCGTCGGCGTATGTTTTACTTACCGTTATGGTGTGTGATGAGGATACGACAGCAAATGGACCTGCAATGGGAGGCTTGAGCCGATGTGTCTTGAAAGGGACTCGCACGGTTCTTAGGGGAGGCAGGGGCAGTGATGCCCCTAACTTACCCGACTAAACTAATTTTGTATATCGTATACAGCATAAAAAGAGAAAAAACTCCTGCAGGTTGGTCAGGAGTTTTTTCTGCTACATAAATGCATCACATCAGGTTAACGCCTCACGGCATCTTGAGTAGTTTGCTCAACATATAAAATTTTATTCTTATAGGACAATTATCTAACGTAATCCTGCATGAGTATAGTAATTCATAACATGAAAGGAGTATGGATATGAATTATCAACCTTACGGAGATGGACAAAACTATCAGCAATTAGCTTGGCATGAAACCCTTGAATTACATGAACTGGTTGCTTTTCAAGCTAATAGCTTAATTCAATTTAAAAAAGCTATAAAAAAAGTTCAAGATGGAGAACTTAAGAACTTATATTTAGAAGCTATTGAAGGAATACAAGGAAATCTTAACGAGTTGCTTTCGTTTTATAATTATGGTCCTTATCCTGAAGACCACTATGAAATGAGAAGTGACGAGGCAGCTTTTTTTTCAGGCAGTTTATTAGGTTTTACAAAAACATCCGTTCGTTCTTATGCTATCGCTATTACAGAAACAGCTACTCCAGCGCTACATGAGACATTTAATCGTCATTTACAAAAAGCAATTAATTTACACTATAAAGTCTTTACTTATATGTATCGAAGAGGATACTATTCATCTTACGATCTCACAAAGCTTCGTATGAATGACGTTAAAAGCGCAAAAAAAGCATTAAATATGCCTTATTAAGAAGGCATAAAATAAAAAGTGCTTAGAAAACATAAATCATTCCCGATAAAATCCATTATGTTAACTAGTTTTGTATATGGTATACGACATACTATTTTTATAGGCAAGTTACCTCAAGATAAATTAATGGATATATTATACAAAATAATGCTAAAAATGACTGTCGACTTTTTTCGATAGCCTCAACGGCCTTTAGTAAGGCGGTTTTGTTTTTGTTCCATCTTCAACTAACGCTCTGTCATTTGGAGCAATTGCTCTAAAAAGAACATACGAATATAGGGAATTTAGGATAAACTTGATGTAAACAAGGAGAGATTTTATGAATGGATTTTCAATAAGTCCCCGTATTGATCCACTACTTGAACTTGGAAAGGTACATTGGTGGCCGCCAAATGTATTCTGGCCACAGTTATATCAACCTTTTTTGGGGCCGCCAATCCCGCAGATGTGGCCAGCTTATCTGCCAACTCAACCTCTTTTTGGGCCTGTTCAGTTCCAACCGCAACAGCAGTCTCTTTTTGGGCCTCTTCAGTCCCATCCGCAACAGAAGTCTCTTTTGCATCCTCTTCAGTTCCATCCGCTGCCAACTACCCACAGGTATAATCCCGGACAATTTTATTATCCAGGAACCCATTCACATGGCAACTGTGGTTCAATATATTAAGGTTGAAAAAAAGGAGTGCATCTCGCACTCCTTTCAGTTTGTAGACAAAGTCTAAAAATTGGTCTAGTGTACAAGTCTTTTTGGTATAATGGAGGTAATGATTAAAGTTTTGTGGAGAATCTTTCAATGTTATCGAAACGTACAGATAATATCAAGATTCTATCAAGTTTTTATTATGTATGTTTTTCATATAAAATCTATTAAAAACTTATTTTAATTTTGATGTAAACTCCAAAAAGATTTTATTGATGATTATTTGGAAAACAAAAAAACTCTCACTGAAGATATAGTCTTTTTTTTACCTATGAAGTCTATTATGTTAACTAACTTTACATATCGTATTCATAAAACAGATCAATGAATATAATGTAATTTGTACTCTTAGAATCATCCGTCTTTCTAAGAATACACCTTTTTAACAATATCTATCTAAATACAAAAAACATTAGCTAAGGCTTAGCCAATGTTTTTTGTATTTGTTGGGTCTTTTATTTTATCTATTATGCGTAATGTCCATCTTTTATGATTACCGATGATGAGGAGGCATTGGAGAGGTTGGGGTTGGCTGCGGAACTTGTGGGAAATATATGGGTGGTGGAACTATTGGAATTAATTGTGGACCTATTTGGATTTGGGGTTGGAGTTGTACAGGTTCAGGTTGAGGGAAGAATGATGGTTTTGGATATATGGGTATCATATGTTGCATCCACTGTTGTATCATCCCCGTTCCATAGAATGGAATTTGAGATTGAGGTACTGTCCCATGAAATACAGGAGGTCGAGGTGAAGGCGTATATTGCAGAAAAGGGTCACCACCTGAAAGAGGTGCAATTATTGGTGGAAAAGGGAAACGCAATTGTTGAAATTCGTAAGGAATCAAAGGTTTCATTCTGAATATCTCCTAATTTGTTTTTTGAACCTAGAAAATTAACAAGTAATAAGGTCAATCATTTTTAAGTCAAGACCAGTTGGTTGCCAGAAAGATCCATTCCGAATATAACCCGCAATTCCGTTTTGATCAACGTAATAAGGATAGAACCAAAAGCCTCTAGATCCTCCTGTTGGCCAAATGTAAGCTATTTTAAAAAGACATTGATTAACGGAAATAGAGGGAACATAACCGAATGTTCCTGGGGGAAGACCAGTTCCTGGCTTTTGTGGGATAGTTGCAGGTGGTGCACTTACAGGTGGAGGTGGGTGGAGTAGCGCCTTGAGAAATAGTTCCAGGACTCCCTGGCGATGTTCCCGGGCCAAAAATATTCCATGGGCCTTGACGATAATAGTGTGGATACAATAAAGTCACCTCTTAAAAATAAAATTTAATAATATCTATTAATTTTATATTTTTATGTGTTTTTAGCATGCTTTGAAGCATGTACTTTTAAAATAGGTTTATAAAGACTAATGTGAGAGATTTGAATTTTTCCAATGACATAGTTGACTGTGGTAATTATATCCTTTAAACTAAAATAAAAGCAACGTTGCCACTTAAATACGTTGCTTGAAAGGAAGAGCATATGAGCAAAGTTAAAAAGGGAAATCGTCGGCTTACTTGTGATATTCCAGAAGAGTTGCATAAGGAATTACGCTTTCTAGCTGTCGAGCATGACACCAGTATCACGAAATATGTGAAGGCTATTTTAGAAGAACATGTAGAGAAGGTTAGAAAAAAAGAGTAAAAAGAAAGGGCACTTCCTCTGCAAAGGAAGTACCCCCATGTGAAAACATATACAAGTTAATTGTAACATGGGTTACCCTCAAAAAGTAGAAGGGTCTGATCGTGGATCAAACTGAAAAATTGTTAATGGGTATCGAAAACATTTTAAGTTTGGCTTCTGATTTAGTACAAGAAGTAGATCGCCTCAAACAGTTTGAGGAAGAATGTAAAATACTCAAAGAGAAAATCTTTTTAAAACAATTTACGTCATCCGAACAAGACGTGTTTGCTCTTGCACTTGATGGTCATTCCATAGTTGAAATGCAGGACATTCTTTTTAAAGAAGAGAGCACAATTAAGAATCAAAGACGCAACATTCTACAAAAATTAAACGTTTCTTCGATGAAATAAGCAATCGATTTTTATAAAAAAACTACCCAGACTTCTTCTCAAAACTTCACGAATTATCATCAAGAAATATTTCAAAAACTCGTTAAAACTTCATAAAAGTTGAGGGGACTTAAAGGGGACAGTAGGTCAACAAGTACGAAAAAGTGCCAAAATTGATGTCAACACTAGGTCAACATTAGGCGTTTTTCTACTCTTTAGGTCAACAGCAGGTCGACAGACTGGAAGTTTTCGTGGGATCACTTTTTTTGAGGTGAAAACGTTGTTTTACTGGGCTTTGCCCAGCATATCACAGCCATGTGATATCAAAAACCCCTTATGCTCTTCTCTACTCGTACTGGAAATTTTGCAATTTGATAAAAAAGGAATGATTTCATGGATATCTTTTTACGAAATATTGATCCGGTTGCTATGCAAAAAGTTGATGAACTAGCGAAAGAAAATGGGATGTCTCGCCAAAAGTTTTTGAAAGAACAATTCGAAGTATTAGCTTTTTTTGATGAGCAAGTAGCAAGAGAAAAAAGATTAGAAGCGATCATTGATCAGAACATCGAAATGATGAAACAATGTGCGATATCAATTGAAAAGATGAATGATATTATCTATGAACTGATGGGAGATGTGGAGGAGTAATGGAAACACAACGACGTATGATTACACTTGATAAAGAAACGGATCAATACATCCAAGATTATATGGCTGAACATAAACTTCGTTTCCCAGGAGAAGCGATTATGGATATCTGTAAAAAGTATCGAGAAGAAAAAAAGAAAGAATGGTCGTTAGACTATATTACGGAAACCGTTAGTGAAAATCTTCATGGTGTATTAAAAGATGAACTTAAAAAAATTCGATTAGGAACAAATAGTGCAGATAAAAACACACAAATTCTTATCGAATTCATGAATGGATTGTATTTCCACCATGGCTATGAGGGGATTATGACAACCGATCTTCTAGAATTAGAAGAAACTAAACTTGCCAAAAAAGTTGTAGGGGAACGGATTGTGAATCAACGACAAAAACGGTTGGATAAGGAGTACCCTAAAAGCTAAAATAGCCTTTAAGGCTAGCTAGGTAGGCTTAAGCCTACTTTTCCTTTTAGTAAACGAGGTGAATATAGTTTGATATGTAGTTATTGTGGGACAGAAGAATTAGAAGAAAGCTGCTCTTTTTGTGGGGCTAGTTTAAATATAAAAAGACCGAAACTAAAAGAATTTGTGGTCTTAGAGGACGTTGAGAAGCCTTTTAATGAACTTGCATGCTTTCATACGTATGATTTGTTAGTTTTGCTGCGTTTGGTACGTAAAGAACGGACAAAGGCTTATGACTTAATGCTAACGCTTAAAAAGGCTGGTAAGAGTCCTCAAATTAACCAAGCAATGGTAAACTATTCAGAAGAGCAATATGGGCTTTATACGAAGCGTATGAAGGTTATAGAAGGTATTTTAATAGACAGGATGGGATATAAGCCTCAACGAGTAGATGATAAATTGTTAGCGAAATTAGCTGAAAGACTACGAAAAGAGTAGAAAAAGAGGGAAATTATTGATAGTGTTGAATGTAGTATAAAATGAGAAAAACCGCCCATGCTTTGGTCGGCTCGGCGGTTTCTCGAATACAGAAAGGGAATAGGTCCCTTATAAACATATTTATGTATACATATTCTATCATAAGGGACTGATTCCTGCCACTTAAGGAGAGGAATTAGTTTGAAAAAAAATAACATATTAAATTTTGAACAAGCAGAAAAAAATGCAAGATTAAGAGATATTGATTTAGAAAGAAAGCAAATAGAACAATTAAAAGGTTTTTCTCAAGACCAAGTTAATCAAGTACTTAATATGATGAAACAAGTTACTGGAGATGATTACTTTTTCGGTAAAAAGAAGAAACCTTCTGATAAAGTGAGGTTTACGCAAATGATTAATGAGAATATTGAGTATCTAATAAAGATTAGGTATATCACGGACTCAGAGCAAGCATTTTTATTTAAAGTTTCGGCTTATTTAGAATTTAAAACTAATGTACTTATTGAAAAGTCTTTAGAAGGAATGGATATTCAAAATTCTGCTACACCTAGTTATTTTGCAGAGCAGTTTGGTAAAACAAGAGAAAACATTTCTAGGACTATGAATAGTCTTTTAAAAAAAGGAATTTTAGGTGTTGCTGAAGCTGGAATGACTACTGAAGAAGGTCGTACATGTTCTTCAAGAACTTGGTTTGTAAATCCAAATATTATTTGTTGCTCTCCAAAAGATGGAGTAGATAAGGCGACTCAACATATCTTTAAACGATCACTTCGTAATTTTAGAGTGAAAGATGATAAAAAGAAACATAATCTACCTGTTTATTTATTTTAAGTACACAAATTTGTGTACTTTTTTCTTATTTACATTAATTAGGTGTGAAAAAAAAATCACACAGGTGTGAAAAAAAAATCACACCCTTACCCTTATAATCGTTGATATAACAACATTATTGTACTTATCCTTTCTCACTCTATATTTAATAACAATTCGCTATTAGAATTGCAAGGATCTTTTTATATTTTTTTCGTTCAAAGAATTAGCCATAAAGGCTAAGAGACCGCCTTAAGGCGGATCAGTTATTATATATAATTCATGTTTTGTTTTATCTTTAAAGAAGAACGCTATATAGGAACGGCGTTCCTTTCTATATTTTGAGAGGACGGGCAACGTTCTAAGCTCGAACGTATTGATTTAGCAAGTTTCAATCTATCTTAAAGTTTAGTATTATATTCTTAATAAAATTTATTTAAAAATAGAGAACGGTAACTATAACGCCGTGATCACGGAGGGATAAAGCGTGGATAAAACTGATAAGGCTTATACTCCTAAAGAAGTTAATTCTTTGTTAGATGTATCAGAAAGTACAGCAAGAAAATGGTGTATATCTTTAGAGAAAAAAGGATATATGTTTATTAGAAATGATAGAAACCAACGTCTTTTTACAGAACATGATCTTGTGGCTTTAAAGAAATTTCAAGCTTTATTAAAAGAGACTAATATGCCAATGGATAACGCGGCGGATATTATAATATCAAGGTTTGGTAAAGGTACGTTCGAGGATCGAACGCTATCCGTTCCTGAAGAATCTAATGAAGAACGCCGTTCTTTGCAGCGTTCGGAAGAAACGATAGACAAACTTATGAAGCATATTGAAACACAAGAAGAATATATGAGAAAGCAAGATAAATTCAATCAGGATTTATTGAAGCGTTTAGATCAGCAAGAAAAATACATACTGTCTAGCATAGAGGAACGAGATAAATCTTTAACTAATTCTCTTAGAGAAATGCAGCAAACTCAAAAATTAATTGCAGCTTCTCAAGAAAAAAAGTGGTGGGAGTTTTGGAAATAAAATAATATTATAGGAGGATCTTCTTGAAAGACTTTGTTGATTTTATGAATCAATTAAAGCCATTTATACCATTTGGTAGTTCCATATTAGGAGCTATAGTTGGTGGCTTTATTACATATAATGTATTTGAAAAGAAAAAAATAAGGGAAAAACGTTTGGAATCCTTATTTGAATTAATAGCATTAACTCAAAAAACTTCAGTTAAAGCAAATAATATTTGTTCTGATTTTAAAAAACATTTATATAAAGAGGAAATTGATGACGAACTTAGAACAGTACAAAAAAAATTTGTTGACTTTATGTCTAATGATATTTATGAAATTGATATAGAAATGCCCTCACTAGCTATTCATATAAACACTGAAGTTCTTAATCAAGTAATTAATTGTCTTGAAGAAATCAAAAAAAGATCTAAAAAAATTGAATCTGATCCTAAATATAACAACTATTTTAAAAGCTATATTGAAGGAAGAATAGCTTTTTTAACTAATTTGGAAAAGAAATTGGATAAAACATCATATTTTTTAAGAGATCAAGCTAGTAAATATTCTCAGAAATATATGTCTAAATATATTAGAGAATAGATAAGACAAATTCGTAAATAACGTCGAGATTTTTCTAATAATTATATAAAGTAAAAATAGCAAAGACCACCCATTACAATATATTTTATAAGGTGGTCTTTGCTATTTTTAACGATTTTTTATTGATTTTAATTTATTATCTGGCTGTTCTAGTACTTCAACTTTTTCTTTTTCTGGAAATGGTGCTAATGAATCTTTTATTTCAATTGGAAGTAGTTCTCTTGTTGTACTTGAGATTTGGGCTGAGTTATAAGGATTTCTCGAGATCCAGTTCATAAATTTTGTACTTAATGATAGGAGCCACTTCTTTTTATTTAAGTATTCAACTTGAACTTTTAACATTTCAACTTCTTTATGGAGTTTTTCTTGTTGTTCTTCTAATTCTTCTTCTGTATTAGTTTCCTTAAGGTTTTCTTGTAGAATTTTTTCTAATTGATTTAATTTCTCTTTTAATTGATTTCCTTCTTCTTTAGAGAAAAATAAATCCCCATTATCATTAGCCTGTTGATCAATAATTTTTTCTATTTCTTCTAACTTTTCTTGGTGAGAAGTAACTTGTCTCCATAACGGTGCACTTTCTAGTTCTTCGCGTAGGTTAGAAAGCCATTGTGTAATAATAGTAAAGTAATCCTCCATTTTCACTTTAGAAATTTCATTTGTAAATAAAATAGTGCCAGGGGTATATTCTACCGATATTTGAGGGGTTTTAGTTTTTTGTATTAGGTTGACTCCTGCATATGACTCTTTTGTTTTTTCCATCATTGTTAATTCTGTCTTAAAATAATATGACACGTCGTAAGTATAACTTATTAAAAGTACAATTGTATCTTCATCTATACTATCGAAAGGCTGAGAGTCTTTATCTATAGTATCCATTTTAGAATATTGTTTAATATAAAAATCTTCTGTCGAAAAACCTTCATTTTCAAGTTGTTTTCTAACTTTGTGCAAAAATTTTTGATTAAGTTCATTCTTCATGTTTAACACTCCTTGTCTTTATAGGTAAAATATAACACGAAATTAATAATGGATTATATATAAATGTTATTATTGGCTTGTCTTAACAATTAGATTTGTACTTAAATGTTATAGTTCTGTTTATTAAGGTACATGTGGACGTACTCAAAAGGAGAATAAAAGGTAGGAACATTGTTTGGAAAGACCATAAGATTTCGTATATAATTTGAAAAAAGTTCACAACCAGTGAACTTTTATGGCATAATATTAATCACAGAAGTTTATTCCTGTGAGGAATGTTTAAACTTTGGTTTGAACATTAATAAATTATAAAATAAAAGAAACGAATGACCCACTCATCCGTTTCCTTTTAAAAATTTCTATGGTGTTTAGTTTTTGGTACAAGTCATCCTAAACATTAATAGTAAAACAATCTAGTTTTTGAAAGAGCTACATTGAGTTTTGCCGGCCCGATGTAGCAAGGGAAACTATCTTAATTTTGCCGATTAGGATAGTTTTTTTGTTTCTTTCTTTTCTTTTTCTTGCTTATTTAGGTTAAGGTTTAAATTGAAATTTAAGCCACCTAATAAAGGTAATAGAATTACGAAGCTGCTTTGTGACAATTCATTTAGATCTTTTACTAAGTTTAGAAAAGTATTAATTTGGTCCAATAATTCCATATCATTGCCTCCTTTCTATGTTCAAGGAGACCGATGAACCAAAAAACTTAATCTAGATGTTATAAATATACTATATCCGACAATTGAGTAGGTTAGCAAGCTATGTTTTCTTCATATAGCCCTCTATTTGTGTAATTAATATGTAGAATAATATGTAAATCGTTCGACTTATTTCGACAAATAAAATTGTATTTATAACATTTGATTTTATAAATAAAAAGCAACCTCGGCATTGGCAAGCGAGGTTGCTTTTTCGCAGGGCTTAAACGTATAACAAGTAACGAAAAGATAACTGCGAATTAATAATATCATAATTTTTCCATAAAGACTATTTTTTGAGTGCTATAGCATATGTATAAAAGGTGCGCTTTTTATACATTTTTCTGCTACTTAAGCCTTGGATAATCAGCGTTATATCAAGGATGTATAAAAAGCTGCATACTCCGGAAAAAGAACCCTCGGCGGAACCGTT
>NZ_JAMBOQ010000020.1 GCF_023715685.1 Priestia aryabhattai | reverse complement strand
TCCGCCGCTAACGTCTTAGAAGCAAGCTTCTAAGACGTTCGCTCGACTTGCATGTATTAGGCACGCCGCCAGCGTTCATCCTGAGCCAGGATCAAACTCTCCGAAGAAATGTTTGACTTGCTCAATTAAAAAAATAAAATTTAACGTTGACGTTTACTATTTCGTTCAGTTTTCAAAGAACTCTTGTCTTAAGGCGACTTTCTTATCTTACCACCTTAAGAATAACTTGTCAACAACTTTTTTCATTAAGTTATTTTCTAGTTATTTTTTATTGATGTCTTAGCGACGTATATAAATATACCACCTGTTAACTTGTTGGTCAATAACTTTTCCAAAAAAAATAAAAGTTTTCTCGAAAAGATTCCAGAAAACTTTTATTTTGGATATTCCTCCAAATTATAATATGAAATTATTAATAACAAGTAAAGCAGCTATTCCTGGAATACCTAAAATAGCTGAAACAATGGCTGTAGGGAAATTAATAGGGATATGAATGCCGAACTGTACGCCAAAGATGTTAATAAAGAAAAGCAGCAGAACGCCAATAATAAGCTTAATCGATAAATTTCCAATGACTCGAAGCATTTTTCCAACACCACCTGTTACTAAGAGTAGAATGATTAGCCCTATTAAAAAAGACACAACTACAATGGGATGATTTAGCATGTTACCTCCTTCTTAAAGCAGATAAGTTACCTTATATGTATGTCCAAGCATTCAAAAAAAGCACTATTTCACGGAGAGAAATCCTTATTTTATAAAGACAACAAAACAGGATGCCTCTATGACATCCTGTTAATTGAAATATTTCGATGCTTGGCTTCTTTTAATAGAAAAAGATACTTCATTTTGGCTAATCGAATATCTACCATTACCTCTTCTGAAGGATCTACACTTCTTTCTACCATTGAAGTTTTGTGACTCCATTCATGCTTTACTTGCATGAAAGTCTTCACAAATTCATCATCGTACTCTTTGCGTAACCAACCTTTTCTTTTAAAAAACATATGCAAGTACCTCGTTATACTTCTCTTCTACCTTCTAGGGCTTTAGATAATGTCACTTCATCTGCGTACTCAAGGTCTCCTCCAACGGGTAACCCGTGAGCAATTCTAGTAATTTTAATTCCTGTCGGCTTTAAGAGCCTAGAGATATACATAGCCGTAGCTTCACCCTCTATATTCGGGTTAGTAGCTAAAATCACTTCTTGAATCTCATCATCTTGAAGTCTTTTTAATAACTCAGGTACTTTGATATCTTCAGGCCCTATTCCTTCCATAGGTGAAATTGCGCCATGCAGGACATGATACAAGCCGTTATATTCTTTCATTTTCTCCATTGCAATGACATCTTTAGGGTCTTGCACGACACATACCACACTTCGCTCCCTGCGCTGATCTTGACAAATGTAGCAAGGATCTTGATCTGTGATATGCCCACAAACTGAACAATAGGTTAAATTTCGCTTCGCATTGACTAACGCTTTTGCAAAATCTAATACTGTATCTTCTTTCATAGATAAAACAAAGAATGCTAAGCGAACAGCTGTTTTTGGACCAATGCCGGGTAACTTCATAAAACTATCTATAAGCTTTGATATTGGTTCTGGATAATGCACGTGGCAACCACCTTATTAAAGTCCTGGAATATTTAAACCTTTTGTAAATTGACCCATTGTGTTATTTGTTAAATCATCCATTTGTTTCAATGCGTCATTTGTTGCTGCTAATACTAAATCTTGTAGCATTTCAATATCTTCAGGATCTACTACATCCTCTTTAATATTTACATCAATTACTTGTTTCTGACCGTTAACCACAACTGTTACCATTCCACCGCCAGCTGTACCTTCAACAGTTTTTTCAGCTAACTCTTCCTGCGCTTTTTGCATATCTTTTTGCATTTTTTGCATTTGTTTCATCATTTTTTGCATATTGCCCATGCCTTTCATCATATGAACATTCCTCCTAAATTTACTCTTGAATTTCGATTAAGTCTTCTCCAAATAGCTTTTTCGCTTCTGCAACCACAGGGTCTTCCTCCTGTGGTTGATCTGATGATCCATCACTTTGCTGTCCTTGAAGAAACTCTTCTCTTACTTTATCCCATTCGCTTTCTGGAATTGCAACCATTTCACGCTTGCTGCCAATTAAAGTATATAAGATATTCTCTAAATTATCACGTACATTGTTGTTATTTTCAGAAGCCATTTTGCAATGAATTTCATATTTAAATTTAAGTATAAATGATTGATCTGAAGAAGCAACCGGTTCACTGTTAGATAACAAAGCTGCATGTGAAGCTTTATTTTGTTGTTTCAATGTGTCTAACACTTGAGCCCAAGATCGCTTAATCGTTTCTAAATTCTGCCGAGTGGCATTTTTTAAAACTTCATTTACTTTCCCAACAGGCGTTTTGTACTGACTTCTTGACTGTCTTGTCTGTTTTTTTTCTGTTTGTGCTGCCTGAGCTGTATGATCAACTTGAATCCCTTTTTCTTTTAGCTGCTGCAGTTCTGCTTCCATCTGATTCATTTTCTGCAAAATGTCTTGATACGGAAGAGCACCCTCTTGATTTGTAGAACTTTGAGCTAATTTTACTAAAGCTACTTCAAGTAACACTCGAGGATGATTGCTCCATTTCATCTCTTGCTGGGTTTGGTTTAATTCAGCAATGACTTTATAAATAAAGGCACTATCCATTTTTGAACTAAGTTCTTTAAACTCTTCGTTAACCGCTGCTTTTTCAAGTAAATATGCATTTTCTTCAGAAGCTTGATAAAGCAGAACATCACGGTAATAGAAGATGAGGTCCTCTACAAACCTCGCTGGATCTTTTCCGTTTTTTATCAAACTTTCAACAGAGTCTAGCGCATCTACAATGTTTTCATTAAAGATAGCTTGAACGATCTTCACAATAAAAGCCTGTGATACTGCTCCTGTTATGGATAGAACATCCTCTAAGCTCACCTTCTCCGTACTATACGAGATGGCTTGGTCTAAAAGACTAAGTGCATCACGCATGCCGCCTTCTGAAGCTTTCGCAATTTCGTAAAGAGCATCCTCGCTTACTTCTAGCTCTTCAGAACCTAATACTTCTTTCATTCGATATACGATATCTTCTGGCGAAATGCGCTTGAAATCAAAGCGCTGACATCTAGAGATAATCGTTAATGGAATTTTATGCGGCTCTGTTGTAGCTAAAATAAAGATGACATGTGCAGGAGGTTCTTCTAACGTTTTTAACAAAGCGTTAAAAGCTCCAATTGAAAGCATATGAACTTCATCAATAATGTACACTTTGTATCGAACAGCACTAGGTGCATATTTTACTTTATCACGGATATCTCGAATTTCATCGACTCCATTATTAGAAGCTGCATCAATTTCAATTACATCAGAAATGGAACCATCAGTAATTCCTCGACAGGTTGCACATTCATTACAGGGTTCAGCAACGGGTGCTTTTTCACAGTTAACGGCTTTCGCTAAAATTTTAGCAGCAGTTGTCTTTCCTGTCCCTCGAGGCCCAGAAAATAAATACGCATGCGAAAATTTTTCTTGGACAAGGGCATTTTGAAGTGTTTTGATAATATGTTGTTGACCGACTACGTCGTTAAAGCTTTGAGGACGGTATACACGGTACAGAGCCTGATATGCCACTACATCCTCTCCTTTTAATATAATTCATTAGTTATCATTATAGCGTATTATGAGGTTTTTTTTCAAAATAGTGAGAGATAAAATAAAAAGCCTACTCCAACAGAGTAGACTAAACTTATGTATATAACTGCCGTGCACCTTCCGTCGATTAGCCACCCCAGGCGTTACTTAAGCAGTTAGCTCGGTTCAGGCGACCCCATGGCACATGAGAGGTTCTGCTTACTGCTGCTTCCTTCCGGACCTGACAGGGTTCACAGATTCCCATTGCATAGGACCCAAACGTCAACACCACTTACTTAAGGCAAGACCCTAAGATGAGCTAACCTCAAGAAGGAATTCGGCCTCGCTAGAGCGGATTGCGAGTACAGGGCACCGCTACCTCCCCGCTTAGCACGGCAAAGTTGAAACCAATAGTTTGGGCATCAAGTTGATGCATTTACAAGTATACGTCTTTTCATTCAAAAATGCAACCGCTATAGAAAACTTACTTTTTTAGCGCTATTTTCCAGCCTTTTTTCGTTGACGTAACTCACGGAAGAAGGTCGTTAAGAGACTTCCGCATTCTTCTTCTAGCGTACCTCCTACTACTTCTGCTTGATGATTAAACTTTTCAAATTCCAATAAGTTTAACAATGTTCCCGCGCAGCCACCTTTAGGATCATAAGCGCCAAACACAACTCTTTTCACTCTTGATAATACAATAGCACCTGCACACATCGGACATGGTTCTAAGGTGACATATAACGTAGCGTCTTCCAATCTCCATGTCCCTAGTTTCTTACACGCTTCATCAATAGCTAAAAGTTCCGCATGAGCAACTGATCGCTGTTCTGTTTCTCGTAAGTTGTAAGCTGAAGCAATCACCTCATCATTTTGAACAATAACCGCTCCAATCGGAACTTCTAATTTATCTTTGGCTTTTAATGCTTCATCGATTGCCAACCTCATATACTTTTCATCATTTAACACTTTTTATCCAACCTTACATATTATATTTTTTCTGAGTCAAACTACTTACTATGTACATTAGGAAAAGGAGAGACCGTGTGTGAAGAACGCTAAAACTGCTTTAATTATTATTGATATGCTAAACGATTTTCAATTTAAAAACGGCAAAGTACTTGCTGAAAAATCTTTAACAATTGCTCAAAACATCGCCAAATTAAAACAGTATGCCTCGTCTCAACAAATCCCTATTATCTATGTCAATGACCACTATAAGCTATGGCAAGCAAACTTAGAAACCATTTTAACCCACTGTACAAATGAGATAAGTTCACCCGTTCTACATCACATTTCACCACAAAATGCTGATTACTTTTTAATTAAACCAAAGCATTCTATCTTCTATGGCACAGCTTTAAATATTTTGCTATCACAGCTCGATGTGCATACACTTATTTTAACAGGAATTGCGGGAAATATATGCGTACTTTTTTCAGCTAACGATGCTTATATGCGTGAGTATAACTTAATTGTTCCTGAAGATTGTATTGCTTCAAACGCAAATGAAGACAATATCTTTGCTTTGAGAATGATGCATAACGTATTAAATGCTCGTATTTGCAAACATACTGAGTTGATGAATTAAGTAAAAAGCCTTCTCATATGATGAAAGTAAGTCATATGAAATGGAGGCTTTTTATTATGCAAATTTACACTGTTAAAGCAGGAGACAGTATATATAGTATTGCAAAACAGTTTCGCATTGAAGCAGGAAAAATTATAAGAGCAAATGAATTACCTAATCCAAATCAACTCGTCATCGGCCAATCTATGGTTATTCCAATCAATGGTACTTACTACACAGTAAAATCTGGGGACACTATATGGAAGATAGGAAGAAAATTAGGCGTTAGCTATCAGGCTATTGCCAATGCAAACAATGTTTCAGTTACAGCACCCTTAACACCTGGCCGCCGCATTTTAATTCCTCCTTCCCCAAACAAAAGAAACGGTGAGTTTTTAGGGTATGTTGAAACAAGCAATCGAAAAATCACGCCTCAAACAGAAGAAATGATTAATCAAAATGCAAAATACCTTACCTATCTCGGACCAGCGAACTTCGAAGTGCAAAAAGACGGTTCGCTAAAGGCACCTCCACTCAATAATTTAGGTTCTATTGCTAAAGAAAATGACGTTATTTTCTTAATGGTATTAGCTAATATTGAAAATGGCGCATTCAGTGACGAAGTCGGCCGAGCAATTTTAAATAATAAAGACGTTCAAGATACGCTCTTAAACAATATTGTAAAAGCAGCGAAAGAACAAAGTTTCAGAGACATTCACTTTGACTTCGAATTTTTGCGTCCGGCAGATAAAGAAGCCTATATTGCTTTTTTACAGAAAGCAAAAAAGCGTCTTCAAGATGAGCAACTTCTTATGTCTGTCGCTTTAGCTCCGAAGACAAGTCGGGATCAAAAAGGCAAATGGTATGAAGCACATGATTATAAAGCCATTGGAGAGATTGCTAACTTCGTTGTTCCGATGACATATGAATGGGGATATAGCGGCGGGCCTCCCATGGCCGTTTCTCCTATTGGTCCCGTACGTGATGTTCTAGAATATGCAGTATCTGAAATACCTAGTTCAAAAATTATCATGGGCCAAAACCTATACGGTTACGATTGGACACTTCCTTACAAGCCAGGAGGAGAATATGCCAAAGCTATTAGTCCTCAACGAGCTATTGAGTTGGCAGCTCGATATAAAGTAGCTATTCAATACGACAATAAAGCACAAGCTCCTTTCTTCCGGTATAAAGATGAACAGCAGCGTACCCACGAAGTATGGTTTGAAGACGCTAGGTCTATTCAAGCCAAGTTTGATTTAATTAAAGAATTAAAACTTAGAGGAATGGCCTACTGGAAACTAGGCTTAGATTTCCCGCAAAACTGGCTCTTGATTGAAGACAACTTCAAAATTACAAAAAGACTGACACAGCAATAAATAGGGAAAGCTTACTGTTAACAGTAGGCTTTTTGTTATTCTTCTTGCTGAAAGAAATTTCTTTTCCCCTTATTCTCCTTCTCTATGTTAAAATATTTTTTGTCTGTTTTTTTTGAACGAGTGGTCATGAAGGAGGCAAATGAATGCAAGGCACACCTTTTATTTCAGTAGAAGGACCCATCGGTGTCGGAAAAACCTCTTTAGCTAAAGAGATTGCGCAAGCATTTCAATTCGAACTTTTAAAAGAAATCGTAGATGAAAATCCATTTCTCGGGAAATTTTATGAGAACATCGAAGAGTGGAGTTTTCAAACAGAAATGTTTTTTCTATGCAATCGATACAAGCAGTTGGAGGATATTCAAAAAGGGTTCTTATCTTATAAAAAACCTGTTGTAGCAGATTATCATATTATGAAAAACATGATTTTCGCTGAGCAAACGTTAAAAGATGAACAGTATAAAAAGTATGTACAAATTTTCCACATCTTAACGGCTGATATGCCAGCTCCGAATATTATTATTTATTTAAATGCAAGTTTAGATACTTTGTTAAAGCGCATTAAAATGCGAGGAAGAGAAATTGAACGAAACATCGATCCTCATTACCTTGCGAGGCTAAGTGATGATTATGAAAAAGCTATGACGGCGTTTGAACAAAATAACCCTAATGTAACTATTTTGCGTTACAACGGTGATGAAATAGATTTTGTACAAAATAAACAACACTTAAATAGAATCTTATCAGAGGTTCAAGAGAGTATGTTAAAAAGGAGTATGTAATGATAAACTTACGATCGAAATACAACATTCCTAATGATGCTGTGTTGACGATAGCGGGTACAGTTGGAGTTGGGAAATCTACGATGACTCAATCATTGGCTGATGCTCTCCAATTTCGCACATCGTTTGAAAAAGTAGATTCCAACCCTTACCTAGACAAATTTTATGGGGATTTTGAACGTTGGAGCTTTCACCTACAAGTATATTTTCTAGCGGAACGCTTTAAAGAACAAAAGAAAATTTTTGAGTATGGCGGCGGCTTCATCCAAGACAGATCTATTTACGAAGATACTGGTATCTTTGCTAAGATGCATTTTGAAAAAGGAACTATGTCCAAAGTAGACTATGAGACATATACAAGTTTGTTCGATGCAATGGTTATGACTCCATATTTCCCTCATCCGGACCTACTAATTTATTTAGAGGGCAGCTTTGAAGATATTGTAGACCGCATTCAAGAAAGAGGGCGACCAATGGAACAACAAACGCCGCTTGATTATTGGAAAGAGATGCACGCCCGATATGAAGATTGGATTAATAACTTTACGGCTTGCCCTATTCTTCGTTTAGATATTAGAGAATATGACCTTATCAAGGATCCTGATTCAATTGAATCAATTGTTGAAAAAGTTGGTCGCTTTTTACAACATAATGAAAAGTTAAAACGTCGTCATCTATAAAAAAATGCCGCTTTATCTATTAAAGCGGCATTTTTAACAAATAAAAAACCGTTACTTATAAGTAACGGTTTTCCAATCTCCAATTTATCGCGCTATGTTAATTGCATTATAAGTCAAATATGGCGGAGGAAGAGGGATTCGAACCCCCGCGGGCTTTAACACCCCTGTCGGTTTTCAAGACCGATCCCTTCAGCCGGACTTGGGTATTCCTCCGTATCGACAAGTATTAATTTATCATATACAAATCGTGAAGTCAACTCTTTTATTAATTTTTTTCAAAAGATGCTCATTAAGAATTACCTTAATGAACATCTTCTACTTTTATTTAGAAATAAATTCTTTGTTTCCCATATATGGACGCAGCACTTCTGGAATTTGAATTGATCCATCTTCCTGCTGGTAGTTTTCTAAAATTGCAGCTACCGTACGGCCAATTGCCAAGCCAGAACCGTTTAGTGTATGAACATGTTCTGATTTTGCTTTTGTATCGCGTCGGAAGCGAATATTAGCACGGCGAGCTTGGAAGCTTTCAAAGTTTGAACAAGAAGAAATTTCACGGTACGTTTCATAACTTGGAATCCAAACTTCAATATCATACTTTTTGGCTGCTGTGAAACCTAAATCAGCTGTACACATGCTTAGAACTCGGTAAGGTAAACCTAATAGTTGAAGAACCTTTTCAGCATGGCCCGTTAATTTTTCTAATTCATCATAAGAATCTTCTGGCTTAACAAAGCGAACAAGCTCTACTTTATTAAACTGATGCTGACGAATAAGACCACGTGTATCTCTTCCTGCAGAGCCTGCTTCTGAGCGGAAGCAAGCACTATACGCTGTATAAGCAATTGGAAGCTGGTCTCCGTTTAAAATTTCATCACGATGTAAATTTGTAACTGGTACTTCAGCTGTAGGAATTAAGAAATAATCTTCTTCTTTAATTTTGAATGCATCCTCTTCAAATTTAGGAAGTTGCCCTGTTCCTGTCATGCTCATACGATTTACCATATATGGAGGAAGAATTTCTTCATAACCATGCTCATCCATATGTAAATCCATCATAAAGTTAATAAGAGCACGTTCTAACCTTGCACCTAAACCTTTATAAAATACAAAGCGACTTCCCGTTACTTTCGAAGCTCTTTCAAAATCTAAAATATTTAAATCTGTTCCTAAATCCCAATGCGGTTTTGGTTCAAAATTAAATTGTTTAATTTCTCCCCATTTACGAACTTCTACGTTATCATCTTCAGTTTCACCTACAGGCGTACTTTCATGTGGAACGTTAGGAATTGAAAGCAACAATAGTTCTAACTCTTCTTCAACGCTGCGAAGCTCTTCATCCAATTGCTTTACGCGGTCTCCTACTTTACGCATTTCAACGATTAAATGATCAGCATCTTGTTTTTCACGCTTCAATTGTGCAATTTGCTGTGATACTTCATTTCGCTTGCTTTTTAACTCTTCTGTTTGAGCAATTAGCTCACGACGTTTTGCATCTAACTCTTCAAAGCGACCTAAGTCCGTTAAGTCTTCCCCACGAAACTTTAGCTTTTCTTTTACTTCGTTAAAATTAGCACGTAAAAATTTTAAATCTAACATACTTAGTACCTCCTTTAGTATAAAAGGGCAAAATAAAAACTCTCATCCCCATGAAAGGGACGAGAGTTTACCCGCGTTGCCACCCTAATTGAAAGCTAAAATAAGCCTTCCTCTTAAACCAGATAACGGATGAACCGAAACTGCCTACTACTTTTTCGACAGCTTGCTCCAGGACGGATTCATAAGAATTGATTATCGATTCACACCAGCCATCGACTCTCTTGAAATCAAAAATCTTATTACTATTTCCTATCAACGCTTTATACCAATATCATTTTTAATAATCATAATGTACTACAAGTCTTTACAAGATGCAATTCATTTATACAGGTTTTTTTGAAGCTTCTTCAACCATTGCTACAAAATACTGAGCCATTCGAGCATCATCTGTTAATTCTGGATGAAACGAACACCCCAAGAATTGACCTTGTCTCGCTGCAACAATTCGGTCGTTATGCATTGCTAAGACTTCAACGTTTTCTCCTACTTCCACAATATGCGGAGCACGGATAAATACGCCTATAAAATCTTCACCAATATCTTTAATGTTTAGGGCAGCTTCAAAGCTATCCCGTTGACGCCCAAATGAGTTGCGAGCTACCGTAATATCCATAACACCTAAATGGGGCTCTTCACGGTCAACGACTTGTCCTGCAAGTAAAATTAAACCCGCACACGTACCAAACACCGGTTTACCTGCTTGTGCAAACTGGCGAAGAGGTTCCATAAAGTCATACTTGTCGATCAGACGACGCATCGCTGTGCTTTCGCCGCCCGGTAGGATTAAACCATCTACTTTATCTAGCTGTTCAACTTTTTTAATGATAATGGCTTCGGCGCCTGCTGCTTCTAATGCTTGTGCATGCTCGCGAAAGGCACCTTGTAACCCTAATACGCCTACTTTTACCATTTTGTCAAAACTCCCTTTAAATTACCACCCACGCTCTTGCATGCGGTTTTCTGGTAATAATGATGAAATTTCAATCCCTTTCATTGCACTTCCTAATCCTTTTGACAAGTTTGCAATGAGTTCATAGTCTTGATAATGTGTTGTTGCTTCGACGATTGCACGAGCAAATTTTTCAGGGTTGTCTGATTTAAAGATTCCTGAACCAACGAACACACCGTCTGCTCCAAGTTGCATCATTAACGCGGCATCAGCTGGTGTTGCTACACCGCCTGCTGCAAAGTTTACAACCGGTAAGCGGCCTTCACGTTTAATTTGCAGTAATAACTCATAAGGCGCACCTAATAGTTTTGCCTCTGTCATTAACTCATCTTCGTCCATGCCCACAACTTTACGTACTTGAGCGTTTACTTGGCGCATATGACGCACTGCTTCCACGATGTTTCCTGTCCCTGGTTCGCCTTTTGTACGAAGCATTGCTGCTCCTTCAGCAATACGACGAGATGCTTCGCCAAGATCACGACAACCGCACACAAATGGAACCGTAAATGTATTTTTATTTAAATGAAACTCCTCATCAGCTGGAGTCAACACTTCACTTTCATCGATGTAGTCTACCCCCATCGCTTCTAGCACGCGTGCTTCAACAATATGGCCAATACGAGCTTTTGCCATAACTGGAATGGACACAGCATTCATCACTTCTTCAACAATTGTTGGGTCTGCCATACGAGACACGCCGCCTGCTGCACGGATATCAGCTGGAACACGCTCTAATGCCATAACGGCAACAGCACCTGCTGCTTCTGCAATTTTTGCTTGTTCTGCATTGATAACGTCCATGATAACGCCACCTTTTTGCATTTCCGCCATTCCTCGTTTTACACGATCAGTACCTGTAATGTTATTCATGTTTGTCTTCCTCCTGTATCAAGTGTTTCACAATAATTTTTAGTGTATATACAAAATTCAAAACTTAGTGTCTATTCTACCGCATTTTTCGGAAAATTCCTATCTAATTTATAGATTATATAGAAACAAATCTAAAAATAAAAAAAGAGATACTCTCTTGTAGTATCTCTTCTTTCTCTTGAGTTATCATTAAAACCAGTTATTCACTGTATTTGCAGCATTCATCCAAATATTGCTAAAGAAGTTACCGATGCTGCGGGTAGCTAGAGAGAACCATCCAGCTTTTTCAACAGATTCGTTTGTCACAACCGGCGTCATGCTATCTGTAGTTTGGCCTCCTACATAGCCTAGATCTTTGAGATTGCTGTTTGTTGCACTAACATAAGCAACCATTTCTCCTTTTTTAATAGGAGCTACAACTTTTTGATCGTTCACAACTTTATCGTTTAACTTAAAGTTGATTTTAGTATGATCTTTTTGACCTTTTTCGGTAATAATCTTTACCGAATCTTTTGGAGAAACGGAAGCTTCTTTTGATTTTCCTTTAGCAATGTCAATTGTTTCGTGCCCTTTAATCTCGCCGTTAGCAGGCACTACTTCTTTTAACTGAAAATGACTAAAAGCGTAATCTAATATCTTTTTCGTTTGGGAAAAACGAGCAGCTTCCGTAGACTTGCCGTTTTCCTTAGCATTCATTACAACTGTTATGTATCTTACCCCGTTACGCTCTGCAGTCCCAGTGAAACATTGACCTGCAAAATCTGTATGGCCAGTTTTTAAGCCGTCCACGCCGCTGTATGCAGCTGAAAAACCAGGGAGCATCTTATTCCAATTGTTCATTTTTGTTTCGCCTTGTTGTCCTTGTCTAAACATCTTAGAAGGAGTTTTAGCTACTTCCAAAGATTCTGGATAATCATGAATTAAGTGATAAGCAAGAGTAGCAACTGCCCGAGCCGATAGAAGGTTCTCATCTTCTTCCTTCGTTCCTTTTGGATACATCCCTTTTAACAAGGAATTAGAAAGACCTGTAGAATTGACAAATTTTGATTCACCCATATTTAATTTTTTTGCCGTTTTATTCATTAACTTAATAAAACCTTCTTCAGAACCACTAACAGCTTCAGCTAAAGTAATGGCAGCTCCATTAGCTGAATAAATAGCCATGGCATCATATAATTCTTTTACCGTGTATTTTTGGTTTTCAATTAATGGTACATTTGATAATCCATAATCCTGAGAAATTTTAGCTGCATATTTACTAACTGGCACACGTTGATCCCAAGATAATTTCTTATCTTTTATGGATTCTAATACTAGGTATTCCGTCATCATTTTTGTCATGCTTGCAATACCTAATAAAGCATCCGTATTTTTCCCGTATAGCACTTTCCCCGTACTTGCCTCTACTAAAATGGCTGCATCTGCTTCAACCCCAATATCATCTGTTTTAGAAGCAGCTGATGCTTGTGTAGAGACAAAAAATACGCTGGCCATTAACATAACAGCAATGACACAAATTAATTGTTTCTGTAATGCGTTTCTCACTCTATACCCTCCAAACGTAAACTCACATAAATGTAATTTTATCATACTAAAATTTAAAAAAATAGATAAAGAAGTACTGTTACATTCATGATTAATGGCATAAAAAACACGTTTCCCTATTAGGGAAACGTGTTTTTCAAACATTCATGATTATCTCATAGAATAGTTAGGAGATTCTTTTGTAATTTGTACATCATGTGGGTGACTTTCTCTTAAACCTGCTCCAGTCATACGAATGAATTGTGCCTGTTCACGTAACGCTTCTAAGTTAGCTGCACCACAGTAACCCATTCCTGCGCGTAAACCGCCAATCATTTGATATAAAGTATCTGCTACAGGTCCTTTGTAAGGCAAACGGCCTTCAATACCTTCTGGAACTAATTTTTTATTATCTTCTTGGAAGTACCGATCTTTACTTCCTTTTTCCATAGCTCCTACAGAGCCCATTCCACGGTACACTTTAAAGCGTCTTCCTTGGTAGATTTCTGTTTCTCCAGGACTTTCTGTCGTTCCTGCTAGAAGGCTTCCTAGCATTACTGTATGTCCACCAGCTGCAAGTGCTTTTACGATATCTCCAGAGTACTTAATACCGCCATCTGCGATAATAGCTACACCGTGCTTACGAGCTTCAGTTGCACAGTCATATACTGCTGTAATTTGTGGAACGCCTACACCAGCTACAACACGAGTTGTACAAATTGAACCAGGTCCAATTCCTACTTTTACTACGTTTGCTCCAGCTTCAATTAATGCTTTTGTACCTTCAGCAGTTGCTACGTTACCAGCAATAATATTTAATTCTGGATATGCCTCGCGAATGCTGCGTACTGTATCTAAAACGCCTTGTGAATGTCCATGCGCTGTATCAATAACGATAACATCAACGCCAGCTTGTACTAATTTTTCGATACGAACATTTGAATCAGCTGTTACGCCAACAGCTGCTCCAACTAATAATCGACCTTGTTGATCCTTAGCTGCATTTGGAAACTCAATTACTTTTTCAATGTCTTTAATCGTGATAAGACCTTTTAATACGCCATTGTCATCTACAAGAGGTAACTTTTCAATTTTGTATTGCTGTAGAATTTTCTCTGCTTCTTCTAAAGTCGTTCCTACTGGAGCAGTAACTAATTCTTCTTTTGTCATTACATCAGCAATTTGCATTGAATAATCTTGGATGAAACGCAAATCACGGTTTGTAAGGATTCCAACTAGTTGTTGTTCTTCTTCGTTGTTGACAATTGGAACGCCTGAGATACGATATTTGCCCATTAAATGTTCAGCAGCAAACACTTGATTTTCAGGAGTTAAAAAGAAAGGATCCGTGATAACACCACTTTCAGAACGTTTTACTTTATCAACTTGTTCTGCTTGCTGTTCAATCGACATGTTTTTGTGAATGATACCTAAACCACCTTGTCTAGCCATCGCAATAGCCATTTCAGCTTCTGTAACTGTATCCATTCCTGCACTGATGAACGGCACCTTTAATTTTAATGTTTTTGTTAGTTCAACACTCATATCAACGTCTTTAGGTAATACCTCAGATTTTGCTGGCACCAGTAAAACGTCATCAAATGTTAAGCCTTCTTTAGAAAATTTGCTTTCCCACATTATAGAATCCTCCTTTTAACGACAGAATATTATTAGTAGATTAACAAGCAGATATGTACCTGTCAATAACTTCACTAGATATCAGATAATTCTAATAAAAAGAAAAGGTGATTTAGTTGCATAAATTTAATGATGTTTGGACGTCTTACAATTTATTTTTCTCCGTTCCTTTTGTACAAGACTTTTTAAAAAAGCGCTATCAAAAATTGAATTACAGCGATGCGGAGCAACATAGCTTTAAAAACAGTTACCCATTTATTTATTATTTGGAACACAGTAAAAATTATTATCAAGTTGCGGCACAATCTCCTGTATCAGTTCAACCAGTTTTATTATTTTATGGAATGTCACAGCTGTTAAAAGCATGTTTGTTAACACAAAACCCAGTATATCCAGAAAATACAGCGGTGTTAGCACATGGAGTATCAACACGAAAAAGAAAAAAACAAAGTTATGATTTTTTAGATGATGAAGTTAAGATCCAAAAAAGCGGTTTATTTTCACAAGTAGGAGAAGAATTGTTTCATGTGAAACAACTTGAAGGTAGTAAATATACAATGAATTACCTGTTGTCGTGTATACCTGAATTAGATCCATTATTTTCAAATTTAGGTGCTAGATCATTTTCCCATTTAACAACTATTGGATCGCTTTCAGCCAGCTCTTTGCCTATTCCTGAACAAGTTACACAATGTTATCATATGAATTATGAAAGGCTCTATTCATTTTTAAAAGAGCGTTCCCATCTGTCTTTGTCTCTGTCAGAAGACCAGGTATGTATTCTTGACCCTTTAAGCTGTTTATATAATTGTTCACCTTTTATGTATAATTTCCAAGATAACACATTGCATGCACCGTTGGAAAAAGATAGCTGTTTATATTTCCCTGAGATGTTGGCACATTACTTATTACTTTATAATTTAAGTATGATTTCACGTTATGAAACAGAGTGGTGGTATGAATTACTGCATACATACTCTTCGAAAGATTACCCATTTATCTTGAGGTTCCTTGAGGTTACGGCTCAAAAGATTCCTTACTTAATTTCTTGTTACTTAAATGAACATACAAAAAAAGACTAGCTAAAATAGCTAGTCTTTTTTCAAGAGCCTGGCAACGTCCTACTCTCACAGGGACAAAGTCCCAACTACCATTGGCGCTAAAGAGCTTAACTTCCGTGTTCGGTATGGGAACGG
>NZ_JAMBOQ010000019.1 GCF_023715685.1 Priestia aryabhattai | reverse complement strand
CTTCTAATCAGTTCGCTCGACTTGCATGTATTAGGCACGCCGCCAGCGTTCATCCTGAGCCAGGATCAAACTCTCCGAAGAAATGTTTGATTGCTCATATAAAATAAAAAAATTAACGTTGACGTTTGTCGCTTTGTTCAGTTTTCAAAGTTCAACCGTTGCTCTTAAGCAACTTTATCAGTATAACATTCTATCAATTTGATGTCAACATCTTTTTTCAAGATGTTTCTCTCAACCGCGCTGTTCATCAGCGACATTTAATAATTTACCATATATAATATACGGAGTCAATCGTTTTTCTAAAAAACTTTATAAATAAAAAAGTTAATGAAGTAAACCTTCAGCAAAAGGATTGAGTAATCTCTATTACAATAGCAATCTAGCCGCTATGCAGTTTTCTTATCTTACCATAAAAAAAAAGCCCAGTCATTAAACTGAGCTTTTTTATTTAAACTATTCTGCTAAGAACGCAAAATAGAGTATGAAGATGATACAGAGAGCATACATAATTGGATGAACTTCTTTTCCACGCTTGCTACATAACATTGTAATAGGGTAAAAGATAAAGCCAACCGCAATACCTGTTGCAATACTGTATGTTAATGGCATCATAATCACCGTGAAAAATGCAGGAACTGCTACTTCGAACTCTTTCCAATTAATTTCTCCTAAATTTGACACCATCAGAGCTCCTACCGTAATTAAAGCTGGCGCAGTAACAGCTGGTGTTACGACCGCTAACAACGGAGAAAAGAACAGTGCAACTAAGAAAAACGCCGCCGTTACGATTGCAGTAAATCCTGAACGTCCGCCCGCTGCTACTCCAGCCGTAGACTCTACATAAGCTGTTGTTGATGATGTACCAAGAACAGCTCCAACTACGATCGCACTAGAATCTGCCAATAAAGCTCTGCCCGCTCGCGGAAGCTTATTATCTTTCATAAGCCCAGCCTGACTCGCTACAGCAACCATCGTACCTGCTGTATCGAAGAAGTCAACGAATAAGAAAGTTAAAATGACGACTAGCATCTTTACAGTAAAGATATCACCGATATTTTGAAAAGCTGCGCCAAACGTCGGGTCAAGACTAGGAACTGATGAAACAACTGCTTTAGGTGTATCAATTAAACCAAAAGCCATACCCGCTACAGCCGTTACAATCATACCGATAAATACAGCTGCATTTACTCGAAGCACCATTAATACAATAGTAATTACAATACCAAAAACCGCAAGTAACGTTGTTGGGTTAGTTAAATCACCCAGTCCAACAAATGTGGCATCATCTTTGACAATGATTCCAGCACCTTTCATACCAATAAAACTAATAAATAAACCAATACCTGCTCCAACAGCCATTTTTAATTCAATAGGAATAGAATTAATAATTTTTTCTCGCAGGCTTGTTAATGTTAAAAGAATAAAAATAACACCTGATATCATAACACCCGTTAAAGCCGTCTGCCACGGAATTCCCATTGTCAGAACAACTGTATAAGCAAAAAATGCGTTTAATCCCATACCTGGAGCTAATGAAATTGGATATCTACCAAGCACTCCCATAACAATTGATCCCAAAGCTGCCGCTAAAGCAGTAGCTGTAAATACAGCACCTTGGTCCATTCTCATACTGTCAGGTAGATCCTTTACATCACTTAGTGATAGCACAGATGGATTAACAAATAAAATGTAAGCCATAGATAGAAAAGTTGTAAGGCCAGCTATAAACTCTTTTCGATAGCTAGTACCCAGCTCTTCAAAACGAAAATACTTCTTCACGTTTTTTCCTCCCTTTATAGAAGCCGCGTGCCCTTAGGCAAGCCATAAAAAATGCCTCTACACTATGGCGCGTAAAGGCATAAAATCGACTAAAAGAGAAATGTATGAGCCAAAAAACAAAAGATTTTTACACATACATGTATTACTTTCTCGTAGTCAAGCCATTTACGGTAGCTCGGTAGAAACTTTTGGGCCTTATCCCCAAGATTATACGACATTAAAGCTATATCTCGCTGTTTTATGTTACTATCCTACCATTAACTTTTTAAAAAAGTCAACAAAAAACGAACATTCTTATAAAAGAATGTTCGTTTGTTCGGTTTTCTTACATATTATTCCCATTCAATTGTTGCAGGTGGCTTACTTGTAATATCATACACTACACGGTTAATATGCTTAACTTCGTTTACAATACGCGTTGAGATAACTTCAAGCACATCCCAAGGAATACGCGCCCAGTCAGAAGTCATACCATCAATCGATGTAACAGCACGAATACCGATTGTGTAATCATACGTACGAGCATCTCCCATTACACCTACACTACGGATGTCAGGAAGAACCGTAAAGTATTGCCAGATATCACGCTCTAAGTCTGCCTTTGCAATCTCTTCACGTAAAATAGCATCCGACTCGCGTACAATTTCTAATTTCTCTTCCGTAATTGCACCAAGTACACGAATTCCTAAACCTGGTCCTGGGAAAGGCTGACGCCAAACGATGTTATCAGGAATACCTAATTCAGAACCTAATGCACGTACTTCATCTTTAAATAGCGTATTTAACGGTTCGATTAGTTTGAACTGCATATCTTCCGGTAATCCACCTACGTTGTGGTGAGATTTGATCGTTTGGGCTGTAGCTGTCCCACTCTCGATAATATCTGTGTATAGCGTACCTTGAGCTAAGAAATCAAACCCTTCTAATTTAGCAGCTTCGTCATCGAATACATAAATAAATTCATTACCGATGATTTTACGCTTTTGTTCAGGATCTGATACGCCGCTTAATTTTTCTAAGAAGCGATCTTTAGCATCAATTTTAATTACGTTCATATTAAAGCCTTCGCTGAATGTTTCCATTACGCTTTCCGCTTCACCTTTACGTAATAAACCGTGATCTACGAACATACATGTTAACTGATCACCAATTGCTTTATGAATTAATACAGCTACTACTGAAGAATCTACTCCACCGCTAAGTGCGCAAAGTACTTTTCTATCTCCAACTGTTTCACGGATTTTATCCATTTCAATTTCAATGAAGTTCTCGATTGACCAGTTTGCTTCGGCATCACATACTTCAAACACGAAGTTCTTTAAGATATGGTTACCGTGCACTGAATGGCGAACTTCTGGATGGAACTGCACTCCGTACATATTCTTTTCTTTGTTACTCATTGCGGCAATTGGACAAGATGGGCTAGTTGCGTCCACTTCAAAACCAGCTGGTGTTTCTACAACTAAATCACCGTGACTCATCCAAACAACTTGTTCTTTTGGCAACTCATGGTACATTAATGAATCGTTTTGTACGTTAATCGCTGCTTTACCATATTCACGATGGCTAGCGCCTTCTACCTTCCCGCCAAAATGATGAGTCATTAATTGCATTCCATAACAAATACCTAAAACAGGAATACCTAATTCAAAAATGTTTTCATCGCAGTGAAATGCGTTTTCACCGTATACACTGTTTGGGCCTCCAGAGAAAATAATTCCCTTTGGATTTAATGCTTTAATCTCTTCTGCTGTAATTGTGTGCGGATGCAATTCACTATATACTCCGAACTCGCGAATGCGACGCGTAATCAGTTGGTTATATTGACTACCAAAATCTAATACAACAATCATGCCTTCCATCTTGTTCACCTCTCCGAATGTGTAAATAATCACTTGTTATTATGCCCTAAAATATAAAAAAAACTAGACTTCTCCCTCAAAAAACAAAGGCAGAAGTCTAGTTGAGCACGACGTTTATCGTCAAATAGACTGTTCTGCCTTCATAGTCAGATCGTTTAAGGTGACCAGGTAGAGACTCTCGAACCATATTATCGAGGATATATGAAGGTATACAAAACATTTATACTAAGTTCGAGAATATTCTATCAATCCGCGAAACAATGGTCAAGAACTCGTTTTTTTGATTAAATTTTCCCACAATTCAATCGACTCTTTCCATTCTCTTATGGAATCTGTATTTCGATATAAAACCCGCTCGTATTTTTCCGTTAATTTTAGCATATTTACCGTATTTAATTTTTCGTCTACTTCTCCTGCAAAGTCGCGAAGCGTTTGACTTTCTTGGCGCTTTAGTCCATTTGCAGCGAGTCTTTCAAGTAAAAAAGCATACGCTGATTCAAAGGTTTTCGGTTCTTCTTTCTTTTTATAAAAAGAGATATAAAAAGGTAAAAAACATTTAAATCGATTGAGATATATTACTATTAACATAACTACAATCAGTCCGTAGAAAAGCACTTTCCACTTCGTAGACAACTTAGCATTTTGAAGAGAAGCTGTTTTTTCTTTCTCTCTTTCTTCTTGTTCGGGAAGCTCTTTTTCCTTAGGCTTCTCCTTCACTTGCGTTTCTTTTTTCTCTTCTTCTTTTTGACTATTTTCACTAGAGTTGTTAGGTTGACTATCTACAAAATCATACGGATTAGAAAAACTTTTTGTTGGTTCAAAAGGTACCCAACCCGCTCCTGGAAAATATACTTCTACCCAAGAATGAGCATTGTTTTGTGTAACTTCATAGGTTGTCCACTTACTACTTCCTGAAATAACGGTGGCATCACCTTCCGTGTAGCCCTTTACCCACCTAGCAGGAATATCTAATGAACGAAGCAGCACGACCATAGAAGTAGAGAAGTTATCACAGTACCCTCTTTTTGTATCAAATAGAAATTGATCAACATAATCTTTATTCTTCGTAGGAATTGGAACATTTTCAGTATCATATACATATGGATTTGAACGAAAATATTCTTCAACGGCTTTCGCTTTTTCATAGCGATTGTTTTTATTTTTTATTATCTCACGAGCTAAATCCTTTACTCGTTTGGGCAAATTAGTAGGAAGTTGGGTATATCTTGCTACAAATTCGTTATTATTCTCTAGACTCTCTGGCTTTTTCTCCTCTGCTTGCTGAAGAAGCCCAATATCAAACAGAGGATACTTATACGTCAGCTCATACGATTGAACAGTAACAAGTTTATCATTTTGATAAGGATATAATTTTTCATTTGTCGGTGTAACATCGGTTTGAATGCCATTTTTCAAGGTTAGAGATAGCAGTTGAGGAACGTGCATAAGATGAACAGAAGGCTGCGAATAGGTAACTTCTGCTTTTCTTACTTGTCCTGCTACACTTGAGTCATATTGAGGGAGTAAGTTTTCATTTCCTTTGAAAGGCACTTTCTGTTCCTCTTTAGACAGCTCCCACCCCTTACCTGTATAAACATCCTTCGTTTCAATACGCCAATAGTGCTCATCCTCTACTTTGGCTGTAAATACAACCGTATCATCATTTACAAAAGATCCACCCAATTTAGAATCATCCATATCATAGCCAATTCGTTGACCGCTTGCAGATTCTCCCTGCCCTTGATTTGTTGTGTGCGCTGCAATAAAAGGTACAGGATCCGGCCACTGCGGCCCTGGTTTAGGAGCGAGATAAGCCAGCACAATGACGATAGCTAAAAAGCTGCCTAAAAAAAGAAACGATCGTTTTCTATTTTCTAAACGCTCAGTGCTCGCAGCTTTTATGCGTTCAGGATTTATGCGAAGCATTGCTACTAATAAAAATCCTATAATCGTTACGCGAATAATAGCAGCTCCGGCATCGTAAGTAGAGAATGTATCCAACACGGTAATGTACAAAATGGTTAAGAAGAAAAAGAAGAAAATTCTTTTTTGATAAAAGATCCAGTATCGAATTAAATAAGCCATAATCCACAGCAGCACAAAAAACAAGGTGCTCCTCATTTCAAATGATAAATTGGCTATATTCCACTCCATGATACTTTGTACATCTGACTGAAGAATTTCCAGCAGTCTCGGAAGCCATTCCGAAGAAAAGAAAGCCCCTTGGAAATAGAGGTTGTGAAGTGAAAACAAAATAAACAACATGCTTCCTAACGTCATCACAATAAACGGCAATCGAAACGTTAAGCCCAAAAAACAGTAAGCAACAAACAAAATAAAGTAATGAATTTGATTCGTATCAGTGACTTCATTTAAAGGGAGCAGCCATTCCACTAATAAAAAGAAAGCTCCCGCGTACAATAAGATGTTTTTTACATACCAAGCTGATTTATTCACTTATTTCCGCCCTCACTTCCTTAGATGATAGAGGGAGATGAATATTAACGACTTCAATCGTTAAAGCAGAAGATTGTATTCCATTTACAATAATTGTCTCTTCATCACTAAGCCCTGCCCCTTCATCTTTAACGACAATTAGTGATGCCTTAGCATGAGGTCTCAGCTTAGATTGAATATGCCCAATAAGAGTCCCTGTAACTTGACTGACAATTACCATAAAAGAATGCTGCTTTTGAATGGCAATGTTCTTAACTTCTACTTCGAATGTTCGATTGCTAATAGGCTTTGCACGTGCTAAGTGATGCAACAGGTTATCAGACTCATTTTGTTCAGAGATTTTCTGCGAAAAAAGAGCATCTCCAGCTAAAAGAAAATCGACTTTTTTACGTTTGATTTCTTCATGAATGAGCATAGATGCCAGAAAGCTCATTCGCTCTTCAAAATATAGAGAGGTCATAACATCTGCAATGATAATCATACTTCGTTCATGATAGTGACCGAACTCTTTAGAAATCAACGTAGCTTTACGAGCCGTCGCCTTCCAATCGATAGATCCTAATCGGTCACCGGGCTGATACTCTCTAATACCTGTCACTAACGTGGTAGATTGATTTCCCGTCGAAACTTCATTTTTCCCTTCTTCTATTCCTGCTAAAAGAAACGGGATATCTATCTCATAAATCTGAGGATAAACGATAAACCGCTGCTTCAGTGGATAATACGCCTTCTTTTTTACAATTCCTAATAAATCACTAATTTCAATCGAAACGGTAAAAAATTCATATTCTCCTCTTTCTACAAAAGATTTTTCGTACGGAATAACAACGTTTCGCTCAAAAAGCGGATAAATCGTTCTTTCTTCTTGATCTAAAATGTTGCTCTCTTCTTTCACTGCTGCCATATAAACAGGAAAAGCCGAAGGGCGTGTAATGTGAATGTCATACGAAAGATAATCTCCAGCGAATCGAGGCTTTAGCTTCATCTCACGAGTAACATTCCACTTCTTCAACGGATAAAGCAAAACAGCTACCGCATATAACCCAAAAGGTAAGAAGCTATAAAATAAAAACCAGCTGACAAAACCTCCTTGAAACATGGCGTAAGAAAACGTAGCAGCAAAGATGCAGAATAAAACAAACCACTCTCTACCTTTATTCCATATTACTTTTATATACTGTTTCATAAAGTATCCTCTTACCTTTTAACAGGTACTTTCGTATCAGCCATAATTTGCTTCATCACATCACTCGGTGTTAAGCCGCTGTACTGAGTATCAGGTCTTAGAGTTAGTCGATGTGCACACACATACGAAGCAAGCTCTTGAACATCATCAGGAATACAGTAATCTCTTCCCTTTACTAACGCATATGCTTGAACGGCCTTCATAAAGGAAACTGTTCCACGAGGACTGATACCTAACGAAACATGTGGATGAGAGCGCGTTTTACGAATGATTTCAATGATATAGTATTTGATTGTATCATCTACATAAATACTGCTTACCGCTTTTTGAGCCTGTACTAATTCTGGAATGCTCATGACGGGTTTGACATCTTCAAGATTGATTTGGGTGGATACGCCATTTAAAATTTGAAGCTCCTCTTCTTGCGTAGGATACCCCATGCTTAATTTAAATAAAAAACGATCCAGCTGCGCTTCCGGCAAATGATAGGTTCCATCAAAATCAACAGGATTTTGAGTAGCCATCACAAAAAAAGGCGCTGGAATTTCTCGAGTGATACCATCGGTTGTTACATGATGCTCAGCCATTGCTTCTAAAAGCGCCGACTGTGTTTTAGGAGAAGTCCTGTTAATCTCATCAGCGAGTACAATATGGCTCATGATAGGGCCTGGACGAAAATGAAATTCCATGTCCTTGGGACTGTAAATAGAAACACCTGTTACATCGGATGGCAGTAAATCAGGCGTGAATTGAATTCGTTTAAATTCCGCATCAATCGATTTGGCCAGTGCTTTCACTAGCATCGTTTTTCCCACACCCGGCACATCTTCAAGCAAAATATGCCCCTCCGCAAGCAAAGCAACTAAACTCAACGTAGATACCTGACGTTTTCCAATCACAATTTGATCGATGTTCTCTAATACTTGGTTTAATTTACTATTAATATGATCCAGCTGAATCAACGAAGCTCCCCCTTAAAACTCAGTTAAGCCTTGAGTTTAGTAAGTTTTCCAATAAACATAGTACTATCTTAACAAATTTTAAAAAAATCTGAAAATATTAACGCACACAAAAAAGCGACCAAGTGAGTACTTGGTCGCTTTTTTAGGTAGGGCAGTGATTACATCATGCCGCCCATTCCACCCATGCCGCCCATGTCAGGCATTGCAGGTGCTGAATTTTCTTCTGGCTTGTCAGCAACAACTGCTTCAGTTGTTAAGAACATAGCCGCTACAGAAGAAGCATTTTGAAGAGCTGAACGCGTTACTTTTGTTGGGTCAACGATACCAGTGTCTAGCATATTTACCCACTCGCCAGTTGCAGCGTTGAATCCAGTTCCAACTGCTTCGCCTTTTAGACGCTCAACGATTACTGATCCTTCTAAACCAGCATTGTGAGCGATTTGACGTACAGGCTCTTCAATCGCACGTAATACGATGTTGATACCTGTAGCAGTGTCACCGTCAGCTTCAATGCTTGCTACTTTATTATAGATATTTACTAATGCAGTACCGCCACCAGCTACGATACCTTCTTCAACCGCAGCACGCGTAGAGTTTAATGCATCTTCAATACGTAGTTTACGTTCTTTTAACTCAGTTTCAGTTGCCGCACCAACTTTAATTACAGCTACGCCACCAGCAAGTTTTGCTAAGCGCTCTTGTAATTTTTCACGGTCAAACTCTGAAGTTGTTTCTTCAAGCTGAGCTTTGATTTGGTTTACGCGTGCTAGGATATCTTCTGCGTTTCCTGCACCGTTTACAACTGTTGTATTTTCTTTTGTTACAACAATTTTAGAAGCGCGACCTAGTTGATCGATGCTTGCAGTTTTCAAGTCAAGACCAAGCTCTTCAGTGATTACTTCTCCGCCTGTTAGGATAGCAACGTCTTGTAGCATTGCTTTACGACGATCACCAAAACCAGGAGCTTTAACTGCTACAGCTGTGAATGTACCGCGAAGTTTGTTCACAACTAATGTTGCTAGAGCTTCACCTTCTACGTCTTCAGCAATGATTAATAGAGGCTTGCCTTGTTGAACAACTTGCTCTAATACCGGTAAGATTTCTTGAATGTTACCGATTTTTTTGTCTGTGATTAAGATGTATGGATCATCTAATACAGCTTCCATTTTATCTGAATCAGTTACCATGTAAGGAGACGCATATCCACGGTCAAACTGCATACCTTCTACAACTTCTAATTCAGTTGTGAAACCTTTTGATTCTTCAAGTGTGATAACGCCGTCGTTACCAACGCGCTCCATTGCTTCAGCGATTAGTTGACCTACTTCTTCGTCAGCTGCTGAGATAGCCGCTACTTGAGCAATTGAATCTTTACCTTGAATTGGCTTAGAAATTGCTTTTAGTTCTTCAACCGCTACAGCTACTGCCTTTTCCATACCTTTACGGATACCCATTGGGTTAGCGCCAGCCGTTACGTTTTTAAGACCTTCTCTAATCATTGCTTGTGCTAAAACTGTCGCAGTAGTTGTACCGTCACCAGCAACGTCGTTTGTTTTGCTAGCAACTTCAGCTACTAATTTAGCACCCATATTTTCAAATGCATCTTCTAATTCGATTTCTTTTGCAATTGTTACACCGTCATTTGTAATAAGCGGTGAACCGAACTTCTTTTCTAATACAACGTTACGACCTTTTGGTCCAAGCGTTACTTTTACCGCATTTGCTAATGTATCTACACCACGTAGCATTGCGCGACGTGCTTCTTCGCTAAATTTAATGTCTTTTGCCATGTTCTTTGACCTCCTCAAGATGTTCTTAATAATCTATTTTTTACGTATGATAAGTTTGTGGTTAAAATTAGCCGATTACAGCTAAAATGTCGCTTTCGCGTAAAATTAAGTATTCAGTACCTTCATATTTCACTTCAGTACCCGCATATTTTGAGAAGATGATACGATCGCCTGCAGCTACTTCTAAAGCTACACGCTCACCGCTTTCTAATACTCGGCCAGTACCAACAGCAACAATTTTACCCTCTTGCGGTTTTTCTTTTGCACTGTCCGGTAATACGATACCGCTTGCTGTTTTTTCCTCAGATTTTACAAGTTCAATCACTACGCGATCACCTAATGGCTTTAACAAGTGAAACAACCTCCTCAAATAATATGTTTGCATTTTTATTAGCACTCAACCTCAACGAGTGCTAACACAATTATTATATTAAAACAAAGTGGGTTTTTTTTGCAAGTATTAAACAAAAAAAATTTAAAATTTACGAAAACTACATATAATAGCCTTAGATTTCGACGATTTTGAGAAATAAAGCATTCTTTTCTCTGTTCAATAATATGTATGTTACAATACGAGCAAGAAGAAATTACTAACTTTACAGTACTTCTTCGACATATATACATAAAAACCTTTTAAAGGAGTATAGAAGATTGGAAAAACGTTATTGGTATGTTATCCTCACCTACATCCTTATGCAGTTTTCAGGAGTTGTTGGTATACCGCTGTTAAAGTTAACAGGAATGTTTGATCAATATCCAGTTCGGACAGCGAATGTCATGCTTTTGACTTATTGGACCATCATTAGCTTTATCCTTGGTTTACTTATTGTCTTACTGCTGCTGCGCCGTGACATGTCCATGCGTATTGAACATGCTGGAAAAACGATTGCTGTTGTCTGGTCAGTCCTTGGTGTGTTTCTGGCTATGGCTGGTCAAGCTGTAGCAGGTATGGTTGAGCACGCTCTTGGCATTACTCAAGTATCTGAAAACACACAAAATATTGTTAATCTTGTTAAAGCAACACCTTTCCTAATTGTGGTTACCTCTGTTATTGGACCAATTCTAGAAGAGATTATTTTCCGAAAAATTATTTTCGGCTCTCTTCACAAACGATACAATTTCTTTATCTCTGCATTTATTAGTTCCCTTATTTTCGCTGCGGTACACTGGGATTTCAAACATTTACTCGTGTATACAGCCATGGGATTTGTATTTGCATTCCTTTATGCAAGAACGAAACTAATTGTTGTACCTATTATTGCTCATGTGTTGATGAACACAATCGTAATTTTATCTCAAACTGTCTTTTTAGATAAAATTACAGAAATGCAAAAACAAGCAGAACAAATGCAGTTTATTTTTGGAGGCATGTTTTTATGAAGAATATCCCTTTAACACGAGGGTTTATTTATATTATTATGGGGATTTTATTTACCTACCTGGCTATTCAAAATGCTCAGGAAACCGTTTGGAATTTCCCCACAATCTTATTTGCACTCGTAGCCGCATTCGATTTCAGATTTGCCGTTCGCATCTTTATCTTGCACTATAAAATTAAAAAGTTGCAGCAGCAATATAAAAACCAAGATGATTCATCTAAATAAAAAAACCACTGTTTCAGTGGTTTTTTTACATACTTACATCTTCTCGTTCCTGCTCTGCCCTTGCCTTTAGCACTTTGCGATACGAAATGCGGGAAATAATGATGCTAATTTCATACAAAATTAAGAGCGGCACTGTCACCATCATATGCGAAAGCAATTCCGGTGGTGTAATGAGCGCAGCAATAACTAGCAGTACAAAATAGGCATACTTTCGAATTTGAGATAAAAACATAGGTGTTATAATTCCTAATCGCGTCAAAAACATAACGACGACAGGAAGCTGAAACAACAAGCCAAATGGCAGTGTAAGCTGCATTAAAAAAGAAAAGTATTCATTAATGCCAATCACTTGGTTTACATTCAGCTCATCAGAAACGCGCGTCATAAAATCGACGACAAATGGAAACAACACAAAATAAGAAAAAGAGACGCCGCCAATAAAGAGAAAAATGGAAACAGGAATATATCCAAGCGTTACCTTACGCTCTTTTTCATATAAACCAGGACTAATAAATGCCCAAAGTTGATACAGTGCAACAGGAGCTGCAAGTACACAGCCGATAATAACAGCAAATTGCATATAAATCTTGACTGGATCTGTTAACCTAAATGCATTCATCGTTAAATTTTTTGCCTCATCAGCATGCTGTAAATAGACAATTACCTTATCCGCTATGAAAAAGCCGACGACTGTGGCAATGACAAAGAAAAATAAAACAATTAAAATGCGTTTTCGCAGCTCTCCTATATGATCATATATTGACATTTCTTGTTCGGTCATAATATGATCACCCTTTTACTCTTTGTCATCTACTTGACGTTGTTTATCTTTTTCACAATCCTCGGACACACCGCTAGCGGCATGCTTAAACTCTCTAAGCGTTTGGCCCACTGATCTTCCTAGCTCCGGTAACCGTTTCGGTCCAAAAATCAGCAGTGCTACAATAGCAATAATAATCCAACTGCCTACTCCAATCCCCATATTCCCACTCTCCTTATTAATTTAGACTTAAGGAAATCGTAACACAGTCCATCCTATTCAACAGGATAATTTTTCAAAAAATAGACAAGCGACTGTAATTCCACAGCAAGATCAATATGATGCAGTCGAATCTCATCGGGTACGTTTAAGCGTGCAGGAGTGAAGTTTAAAATTCCTTTAATTCCACAGTTCACTAAACGATCGGTAATTTGCTGAGCAACAGTCGCAGGCACGGTTAAAATCGCTACTGAGATATCATCACTCATGTAATCTTCTAATTGGTCAAGATGATAGACCGGCACGTCGCCTACTTTCGTACCGACTTTATCTTCTATCACATCAAAAGCGCACTCAATTTTCGTGTTATTATTTTTAATAAAATTATAATTTAAAAAGGCTGTTCCTAGATTCCCTACACCAATCAATGCTACTTTTGTTACTTCGTCTTGGTCTAACGTTTTACGAAAAAATGTAAGTAAATAATTCACATTATAGCCGTATCCTTTTTTTCCTAATGCACCAAAGTAAGAAAAGTCCCGACGAATAGTAGCAGAATCAACTTTCACTGCTTCACTTAATTCCGCTGACGACACACGTTGTTTACCAGAAGCATGCAAATTTTTTATAAAACGATAATAAAGCGGCAATCGTTTAGCCGTTGCTTGTGGTATTTTTAATTGTTCAGTGTTCACGTTGTACCCCCTCAGTTCATGTATGTCATTACTAATATTTTCAAGTTATATTGCATTACCTTTCACAAAGCATCGAACGCTTTGAGGTAGCGCTTCCAATTCTCTCTCTTTTCTCTTGTTATATATATACTCCGTTTCACACCTTGATGGCTTTTGTCTATCCAGCACTACTTAAAGTCGGTAGCTAGAACCAAGCAATTAGCCCTTCAAAGGAGCCGTTTGTTAGTCATGACGGATTTTCTACATCAATCATATATAAGCTCAGAGATGCACTTATCTCTTATTTTAACATAGTATCCTGTATAAAATGTGCAGGTAAACTCATTTTATTTCATGAATCAAAACATTCTCTTCATCATTTGTTCTTGTCTCTCTACAAATTACAAACGCTTGTAGTAAGAACTTGTAGTTAAAAATATGTTAAAATACACTATGGATATACTACTAGAGGTGAAAAAATGATTATTCTACAATTGAACGGTATTACAAAATACTATGGAGCAGAACCCATTTTATCGAATATAAAGTTAGAAGTACAATCAAAAGACCGCATTGCCCTAGTGGGACGAAACGGTGCTGGTAAATCAACTTTATTAAAAATTATTGCTGAGCAACTTTCTTATGACAGCGGAGAAATTATTAAACCTAAAGGTGTTTCCATTGATTATATGGGACAAGATACAGTTCTTGAGTCAACACTCTCCATATGGGAAGAAATGATGACTGTCTTTGCTCCGTTAAAGAAGATGGAAAAAGAATTACGTACGCTTGAAACGAAGATGGGTGATCCAGACATTTTTAATGATTCAGTTCAATACGAAAAACTAACCAAAGAGTACGATCAGCTTCAAGTAACGTTTAAAGATTTAGGCGGCTATCAATATGAAGCGGATACAAGATCTATTCTTCACGGTTTCCGTTTTTCAAACTTTGACTATAGCACCCCTATTTCTTCCTTGAGCGGTGGACAAAAAACACGCTTGGCTCTTGCAAAACTGCTTTTAACAAAGCCTGATTTGCTTATTTTGGATGAGCCTACCAACCACTTAGATATTGAAACTTTAGCATGGCTGGAGCAGTTTCTGCAAGGGTATGAAGGAGCTATTTTAATCGTTTCACACGATCGTTACTTCCTTGATAAAGTCGTAAATCAAGTGTATGAAGTCATACAAAAAACAACGGTGAAGTACACGGGCAACTACTCTAAATACCTTGTACAAAAAGCAGAGCGATATGAAAAAGAATTGCGTCAGTACGAAAAGCAGCAGGATGAGGTCGCAAAACTGAATGATTTTATTCAGCGAAACATCGCCCGCGCATCGACTACAAAACGTGCGCAAAGCAGACGTAAACAGCTCGATCGAATGGAGTTAATAAATCGACCCAACGAAGGTGAAAAATCAGCTAGTTTTTCGTTTGAAATTGAGCGTCAAAGCGGAAATGAAGTCTTAAATCTCGAAAACGTGTCCATAGGATATGATGAACACAAATATGTCGTCCAGCAGGCAAACCTTCGCATTAAAAAAGGAGAAAGCCTTGCGTTGGTTGGTCCTAATGGAGTTGGAAAATCTACTTTATTAAAAGGTATTGTGGATAAACTCAGCTTCAAGACTGGAATCATTTCCTTTGGCTCAAATGTAATGGTTGGTTATTACGACCAAGAGCAAGCTAATTTAACGTCTAATAAAACCGTTTTAAATGAACTTTGGGATGACTACCCAGCCAAACCTGAAAAAGAAATTCGTACAGCGCTTGGAAATTTTCTGTTTTCAGGTGATGATGTACTGAAAATCGTTTCGACGCTTAGCGGTGGTGAAAAAGCACGTTTGGCTCTTGCGAAGCTTATGCTGCAAAAAGCTAATTTCTTAATTTTAGATGAACCTACTAACCATCTTGATTTAGATAGCAAACAAGTACTCGAGAATGCGTTAATTGATTACCCAGGGACTCTATTATTTGTTTCACATGACCGCTACTTTATTAATCGTATTGCAAACAAAATAGCAGAGCTATCTCCTGAAGGAGTAGAAGAATTTCTTGGAGATTATGACTATTATGTAGAAAAGAAAGCAGAAATAGAGGAAATCAAAGAATTAGAAAAGCTAAAAGCAAACGAAGAACGTACGGTAAAAGTAGATAAACAGTCCTATAAACAAGATAAAGAACAAAAGAAATTGATGAGGCAGCGAACGCGCCGCATTGAAGAAATTGAAACTGAAATAAACAAATTAGAAGCCGCACAAGCGGAGAATGAAGAGCTTCTTTGTGCCCCTGAAATTTATCAAAACCACCAAGAAGTATCAAGATTAAACGGTGAAAATGAAAAAATTTCTTCACAGTTATCCACATTAATGGAAGAGTGGGAAGAACTACAGCTGCTTCTAGAAGAATAGCCTATATTTTTTCGTATCTATTCATGCTATTTACTTGTTCATGCGCTTTAGGACAAGCTTTATCCACTCTGTGAATAAATAGTGTATATCTGTCTGATTTTCATAATTAAAACTTGTTGATAACGGGTCCGTGTACTAAGTACACGGACTTTTCCACATAATTATCCACAGCCAATTCTAAATTTATTGAATATTGTGGATAAATCATTTTTTATCCACAAAAAAAGACGAATGAGAAATAAATCTCATTCGCCTCTTACTCTTCCAAGTCCAAACCGGGGTTTGCATTTAGTGACATATCTGAACGTTTTCCTTGAGCAAATCGTACACTTGCTGCTGCTCCAATCATTGCAGCATTATCCGTACATAGAGATAGCGGTGGAATAATAAGCTCAATATTTGATAGGGGTTCAAATGTCTCATCTAGCGCTGCTCTAAGTCCTTTATTAGCAGCAACTCCTCCTGCTAATAAAACTTGCTTAACGTTATATTCCTTTGCAGCTTTAACTGTTTTAGTTACTAACACATCAATGACACTCGCTTGAAAGCTAGCAGCCAGTGTTTGTGGTAGAATCTCTTCACCTTTTTGCTTCGCGTTGTGGACAGTGTTAATAACTGCTGATTTTAACCCACTGAAACTAAAATCATATGATCCTTCTTCTAGCCAAGCACGCGGCAAATCAATTAACGGCTCCCCTTCATGTGCAAGGCGGTCAATATGAGGCCCGCCTGGATATGGAAGGTTTAACGTGCGGGCCACTTTATCGTAGGCTTCTCCTGCTGCATCATCTCTTGTTTCACCAATAACTTTAAACTGACCATGGCTTTCCATGTATACAAGCTCCGTATGCCCTCCAGATACAACTAACGATAAAAGCGGAAATTCTAATTTTTTGATCAGTTGATTCGCATAAATATGCCCTGCAATATGATGAACACCAATTAATGGCTTTTGATGTGCAAATGCTAGCGCTTTGGCTGCATTTACGCCAATAAGAAGTGCTCCCACAAGCCCTGGTCCTTCCGTTACAGCTATTGCATCAATATCTGCAAACGTCAAATTCGCTTGATTTAAAGTTTCTTCAACTACTACCGTAATTTGTTCCACATGATGACGAGATGCAATCTCCGGTACGACACCGCCAAATCGTTTATGGCTTTCTATTTGAGAGGCCACCACATTGGCTACAATTTCATGACCGTTTCGAATAACGGCTGCGGCTGTCTCATCACAGCTTGTTTCTAATGCTAAAATTAATTGATTTTCATTCATAAATTCACCCACATAACTAATGCATCCTCATTGTTATCGGAATAATAATTCTTACGAATACCTCCAGGTTTAAAACCTAGCTTTTGATACAATGATTGTGCAATATGATTAGATACCCTAACTTCTAATGTCATTGACGTAGCACCTAGTTTTCGAAGAACGTCCATCACATTTCTCAACAGCAATTCACCGAGTCCCTTGCCTCGGTAGTCTGGCAATAAAGCAATGTTGGTTACATGTGCTTCGTCAATAACAATCCACATTCCGCAATACCCAATAATATTTTCTCCTTCTTCCATCACAATGTAAGTTGAAAATTGATTATTGGTTAATTCATTTTGAAACGCTTCTGAACTCCAAGGTGTCGTAAAAGACTTCTCTTCGATTTTCACTACTTGATCAATATCTTTAACTTCCATTAAACGAAACTTAATTGTTAGTTTCATGTTATACCTTCTTTTATCCTTTTTGCTGTGAAGCAAGCCAGTTGGCTTCGGCTTCAGCTAAACGAATGTAGTTCGGAACAAAAGTATGCACAGACTGCGGCTCTTTCTTCATTCCTAAAAAAGCCAATTCACTTGGTCTTGGATTAAATTGCTGAACATGAGCAAATACAGCTTGTTCACCTAACACTTCTTTTAACGCCTCTTCATGCATAGGAAGATCATTGCCTATGAATAAAATAGGTTTGTTGTATGACTTTAAATGTTCTGCCCAGGCCTTATTAATAACAAGTCGATCACTTTCAACTTCTAGAAGACCTCGTTCATTATTCCATTCATATAATCCTGTATAAAGCTGCTGACGGCGCGCATCAAATAACGGAGCAATATATCCATCAAAATAGCGACCGTTTGCTGCTAGTGCCTCAAGGCTAGATACACCTATTAAAGGAATATTTAAAGTCCAAGCAAGTGTCTTGGCAATGGTAACGCCAATGCGTACACCTGTATAAGACCCGGGACCATGTGCCACTCCAATACGGTCTAGCTCGCTTGGCGCAATATCACAATCTTTTAACAAAGATTCCACAGCGTTCATCACACGAACTGAGTGATTCTTTTTTAGATTCGTAATAATTTCTCCAACTACTTTGTTTTCTTCAACGACAGCAACACCCATTACAAAGTTGGATGTATCAATGGCTAACATTTTCATCTTTTAAAAAGCTCCTTACATATTTCAACGTATCGACTGCCTATCGCTTTTACAAGTATTTTACGAGTCGTTTCGTTTTCATGATAAATATTGATTTGAATATATTCATTAGGAAGCTGCTCTTCAATAAGATGAGCCCACTCCACGACCGTCACGCCATCTCCTTCAAAATACTCATCGAACCCTAGGTCTTCAAATTCATCACCTAGACGGTACACATCCATATGATAAAGAGGAAGGCGACCGCTTTTGTATTCTTTAATAATAGTAAATGTCGGACTATTCACATTGCGCTCAATTCCTAATCCTTTAGCTAAACTTTTCGTGAATGTTGTCTTTCCAGCTCCCAAACCGCCTTCAAGCAGCAGCACGTCGCCAGCTTCTAATAAAGTTGCTAGACGAGCAGCCAGCTGATTAGTTTCATCAGGAGACGTAGACATAAATGTAAATTCGTTAATCTCTTTCATTCATTCAGAACCTCATTTCAATCTGTATATATATATTGTAAACGTTGTGGACTATACATATCCAGTAAGAAATCCAACAATCTTTAACATCGCAATTTCATGAAGAAATTTCTTTGTATATAAAAAATTCCTTAGGATTGCTCCTAAGGACGGTAAAGTTTTATATAAAAATGGTTCAAACAATAAAAAAGACGAAACACATTGTTTCGTTTCTAAAACATGGCGGTCCCGACGGGAATCGAACCCGCGATCTCCTGCGTGACAGGCAGGCATGTTAACCGCTACACCACGGGACCATGTTGGTTGCGGGGACAGGATTTGAACCTGCGACCTTCGGGTTATGAGCCCGACGAGCTACCGAACTGCTCCACCCCGCGATGATAAAAAAAGCAAAATAAAAATGCCTAGCGATGTCCTACTCTCACAGGGACAAAGTCCCAACTACCATCGGCGCTAAAGAGCTTAACTTCCGTGTTCGGTATGGGAACGGGTGTGACCTCTTTGCCATTATCACTAGACATTTATATGAGATTGTTCTCTCAAAACTAGGTAACAGTTTGCTGAGTAAAGCTTACGCTTTTAAAGTTTGGTTAAGTCCTCGATCGATTAGTATCAGTCAGCTACACATGTCGCCACGCTTCCACCTCTGACCTATCAACCTGATCATCTTTCAGGGATCTTA
>NZ_JAMBOQ010000018.1 GCF_023715685.1 Priestia aryabhattai | reverse complement strand
GCACCTACGCGCGAGGGAAAAACATTTAGCTGTTAGGGAATAGGAAATGGGAGTTTCGGGAGGCATGTGATCAGATTTATAGTTTTCCTCAAATAAGCAGCGGATCAGCAGCACCTTTTAAAACTTTGCCCTTTGCTACGTTCTAAGGAGTGGGAGAAATACCGCGCTTGTCAATGGTAAGCGGAGCAAGGGCGCTTTTCCCTTGTGAGCATTAAGGAATTGACTAGCTATCTATCCAAAACCCTCTTGCTCTGAACAAACAACTGTTTGTTCCTGGCTACCGCCGAGGGAAGCCCCCGGCCATGATTGGCGGGGGTTTGGGGGATGGTTGATTATTTTTTTCTATAGTTTTCTAGTTATCTCTTGTTTTCCAGTGTAAAGAGTTGTAAAATGAAGTTACGCAAAAGAAGTTGCATAAGGAGGAATAATCATGACAGTATTCACGCCGGAAGAAGTAGCTCAAATGCTTAAGGTTAGCACAATGACTATTTATAGACATATAAAAAAGGGTTCTTTAAGAGCTTCTAAGATAGGTCAACAGTATCGTATTTCAGATGAGCAACTAAAAGAGTATTTTAACGCTCATGAAGTGAAGGCTGTTTCAGTTTAAAAGCTGCCATTAAAAACCTTCAAAAATCCCACAAAATGTAAAAAGGGAAAAGCAAGGGGAAAAAGTGGACAATATTCGGGAACAAAAAGGGAAAAAAGTTTACACCCAGTGAAAAACCGCATAAAATAAGGGTTTTTAGCACTTTTACTCTTGTTATGACGAACAATATTCGCTATCATATGAATAACAAGAATTATTAGAAAGTTAAAGTGAAAGCGTCCAAATAAAAAAAAAGAGCAACAAAAAATACCATTCAGGGAAGCGTCCAAACTTCTTAATCTTGAATGGCATTTACGCAAGAGTCAGTGAAACAGATTAGCGTCCAAGCAAAAAAAGAGCAATAAAAAATACCATTCAAGGAAGCGTCCAAACTTCTTAATCTTGAATGGCATTTATGCAAGAGCCAGTGAAACGGATTAGCGTCCAAACTTAGCCGTTTCTCTAACCCAGGATACCAAGTTAATATTTAATGCTTTACAAAAGATATTATGCAACATTTTTACCAAAAAATAAAGCTTTTTTAGTAATCTCCCTGTGAACTTTTGCTATTTCATAGGCTGATAGCTTTATTTTGTGTTCATAATTTCTACATTTAGCATATTTTCCTTAAAAAAATCCTGGGGAAAAGATTAGTTTACGAAAGCATTCTTTATTCTGTGAGTTAAGTTAGTTACATTTTGTGACTAGAGATGATGCCAGCGAGAATGGAATCAAAATTGGGGGCGTGTTTTACACACAACCAGTTTGTCCATTTTCCTTAAAAGCATTGCCTTAACCGCTGTCTTTAAAGATGCGCGTATAACAATCTTTTTCCCTTTTTTATTGCAGAAAATCAGAAAAAGGAGTTGTTTTATATGGAAAACCCAGTAAAAGCCGCTAGAGAAAAATTAAACATTACTCATAAAGAGTTATCTTTTGTTTTGGGTGTGACAGAGCAAACGATAAGAACGAATGAACGAGGCGAGAACTTAAAAATCACAAAAAAGATACTTCAATTTTTAGAGGATCAGGGCTTTAATCGAGGTCAATTACAAAGAGATTATGAGAATTATAGAAACTGGAAGAAACAACAGGTATTTGAGAGCTTGAAAGCATAAAAAAAGCTGCATAAATAGCAGCAGAAAAAAATAAAGCCGCCTGGACAAGAGGCGGTTAAAAAAACATCCGATTCTAGACAAATCGATACCAATAGAGAAAGGGATGCTTCCGTATTGGCTATTTCCAATTATAAAGCAAAAGAGATTAATAGTAAACTTACATCTGCAAATAACCAACGAAAACAAACGTTGGAGAAAATAGAACAGGTTAAGCAAACGATAAGCATTGAACAAGTATTAGATTATTATTTTGGGATTGATTTATCAGCTGTTAAAGGTAGAACAAGCAAACATATACCTTGCCCTTTTCATGATGAAAAAACCGCTTCTTTTTCCGTTACACCTAGCTTAAATAAGTTCCAGTGTTTCGGATGCGGTAGAAAAGGCGATATTTTGAACTTAATTATAGAGCTTAAGCGTGTTTCTCCTGGGAGAGCTGCTTATATCATAGCAAAGGATTTTGGTTTATCAGATAACAGCGATCCGGCAGTCAAAAGAAAGATTGAAAAAAGAATAATTGATAAAGCTAAAATGCAAAAGTTCAAAGAGCGCGAGAAAATGGCTTTTAACGCTCTTTTAGGCTTCCGAGATATATTAGATAACTTTATTAAAGAAATCAAAACAGAGGGCGATTTAAACAGATTAGGCAGTGTTTATCATTTAAAGACAGACGTTAACAGACTTATGGACTTAAGCCTCGAAACAAAAGAGATAGAAAACGAGGAACGAATTGCAAATTACATCTATATCAGAAATTGGATTGTAAAGTATGCCTATCCGGTTTTAGACAGATTGAGTAAGGGGATGAACTGAAAATGGCAATAGCAAACGAACCCAACATAGAAGCTATGGAAGAGGCATTCAGTGAACAATTTGAACAGGAAGGCTTTATGAATGATTCAGCAGGAGATTACTTTATAAAAGAGGACGGATGTTTGTATTTTAAAGAATACGACAAAAAAACAGGCGAACTGCAAGAGGTAAAGCTAGCAAACTTTCGCCCTATGCCGCTTCGAGAAATTGTTTTAGATGATGGACAAGAAAAACAACGCTTTTTTGAAATTGAAGCCCAAGTGAGAGGCGTTCAACCTTTACCGCTTGTTAAAATACCCGCTAGAGAATTTAGTAGCCTTAAATGGCTTCATGATAGTTGGGGAATGAAAGCAATTATTGAACCTGGAAACTATATGAAAGAAAGAATGCGCCATGCTATACAGATTTTCGGTGAAGATATTCCAGAACAGCAAGTATTTACACACTTAGGATGGAGAAAGGTTAACGGTGAATGGATTTACTTACATTCGGGAGGCTCAATTGGTGGGAATGCAGAGGTAGAGCTTGAAAAACAAGAGTTGCATAGATATAAGTTACCCGCCGAAGCAATCAATGTAAAAGAAACAATGCAAACATCATTGGACATTTTAAAGCTTAGTGATGCTAAAAGAATGTTTCCTTTACTTGCAATGGTTGGGCTTGCTCCATTATGTGAGGCAGCTAAAAAAGGTAAAGGATCAGAACCGGATTTTGTTTTATATGTGGTAGGGCGTAGCGGTTCATTAAAATCCTCTACAGTAGCATTAATGATGAATCATTTTGGAAGCTTTAAAGACACAAATAGCCTTCCTTCATCATTCCAAGATACACCCGCAGGAGTAGAGAAAAAGGGCTTTACTACAAAGGATTCAATTTTAGTTGTAGATGATTATTACCCTGCAAAAGATAAGAATGAGAAGGCTAGAATGGATAAATTAGCGGGTATGCTTCAAGCCTATTACGGAGATAGAAAAGGGCGAACAAGGCAAAACTCTGATATGTCGGATAAAGTGTCTTATCCGCCTCGTGGTTTAGCTGTTGCAACAGGTGAAGATATTCCAGGCGGTTCATTATCTCGTTTAGCTCGTTTTGTACTAGTAGAGTTTGAGGGAGAATCCGTTAACACTGAATTGCTGACTGATTTACAGAGAAGAGCGGAGGATATGGCTAATAATTTTGTAGGCTATATTAATTGGTTAGCTCCAAAAATGGATGCTTTACCGCAGATTATTAATGAAAAGTACAACAAGTATTTAAAAGCAGCGCAAAAAGATAGCCAGCATGGACGCGTAACAAGTTCTGTTGCATGGTTAACGATTGGTTTAAAAATGTTTACTGAATATGCAAAAGAAATAGGGGCTATTGATGAAGATCAGCAAATTGAGCTTTTAGCGGAAGGATGGAAAGCCTTTATTGCTAATGCCTCAACTCAGCAAGACGAAATGAAAGGTAACAACCCTACAAACATGTTTTTAGATGCTGTTAGGGAAATGTTTGGAACAAGTACCATTAGAACTAATGATATTAGCGGTGGAGATGCAGAAGGACATGGAGATTTAATTGGAAAACATGATAAAGATTATTTTTATCTCCATCCAAAAACTATTTATAACAAAGTTTGCGAGTTCTATAGAATACAGGGTACAAGGTTCCCTCTCAATGAACAGCAACTTTATAAACATTTAGATCATGAGGGCCATATCTTCACAAAATTAAACAATAAAGGACAAACACAGAGAACACATCTTAAGAAAATAGAAGGTAAAGCTTCCCGCTATCTGTTCCTTAAAAGAACAAGCGTTGAAGAAACCGAAGAATAATATTAAAGGCTCTTATGGACAATGCAACCATATGAGCCTTTTTTGTAAGGGTAACACCCGAGGTAACAGAGGTAACACCCGAGGTAACACCTTTTTTAAAGGGGTGTTACCTCTATAAACCCTTATATATCAAGGCTTTATATATATATGGTAACACTGGTAACACCCTTTTCTACTATAAGTCTCTATATATATATAAATAATAATTCCCTATACGTAATGAGGGAGAGAGATATATCAGAATTAGGTGTTACCGGTGTTACCTCTAAACGAGACACTTAGGGCCACAAGGGATTGAGCGGTAACACCTCTTAATCAAAAAGCGTTACTTAGATGTTACCAGGAGTGTTACCCGCTACCTGGGGTGTTACTTGTTTAGGTGTTACCCTCCTAACTTTCCCTAACAGCTTGTTTTTATATTAATCTCTAATATTGCTTATTTTAGCTGTTAGGGAATATAAGGGGTAAAGCCTTGCTTAAGTGTTTTAAAACGCGAGAATAAGCAAAATAAGCAGTATAAGAGCTTAATAACATTAGTTGTAATGTAAACCCTACTTTTTATATGCCTTTTTGTAATAACAGAATCGCTGAAAGCATTGATATAAAGCCATTTCTTCAAATACCTAAAAAAAGGAGTGATAACATGAGTGAACGATTCAAACGAAAGACCAGGCTTAACACGCCGCAGGATATACGCCGGATGCTTGCTAGGGTTATAAATATGCTGCTCCTGGAAAACGAGGGGGAAATGAGCATTGATAAAGCTAAAACAATAGCAACCTTATCAAATACTATTTTGAAGTCTATGGAGTTAGGGGATTTGGCCGAGCGCTTAGATCAGATTGAGGAAGTTTTAAACACTCAAAAGGAAGGTGATTGATTATGAGTTTAAAAGCAAGGATGAAAAAGGTTGTTGCTGCAAGTAAGGACTTAAAGAAGGAAACGCCCAGGGAAAAAGCTATGAGGGAGTATGAGGAAAGAAAACGAAAAAGCGAACAAATGGCCGAGAATGCTTATCCTTGTGCTTGTGGCGATTTTGAAGCTTGTTTGAAGTATGCAGAGGTAACGAGTGAAGAAACAAGCGACTGGCTCTATGAATATAGGGATGCACTTATCGAAGTAGCAGCAGAGAGAGTCAATGAAAAGCCGGACTTTAAAGCATTGCATTCGGAAGATGTATTACAGGCAAACATTAAGAAAGTTTACCGCTACTTAGAAGAAAAACAGGTGAATGCTGCTATTGATCCGCCAGGGCTAGAAAATTATGAAGAATTAAAGGGGATGAGCAGAAGTGAGTTTGAAAGCAAGGTTAAAGAAAATTGAGACAGCAAGCCAAAAGTTAAAGAAACCTGTTAAGGGGGTGATAAGTCAAGATTCAGATGAGTATATAAGCCTCATTAGTTCATGTGCATTTGGTTACTGGGAAGCCTGTTTGAAATATGCAAAGGGCGTAGATAAAAGAGAGCATGATGCACTATGGAATTGTGGGAATGAAGCAGTAAAAGAGGTTAGGTTGAAATCATTCCAGGATTTGCAGCCACAAAAAACAATAATTAAAGATATGGAAGCACGTTATGATTTTGAGGTTTTTAATGACAATGTGCAAAAAGCCTATTCTTATTTAGATGCAATAGAAAAAGGTGAGCCTGTTGATCCGCCGGAAATAGAGGACATTTTAGAAATGCCAGGGTTATTGTTTGCTTTTTGGCCAGTGGATGAAGAAAGAAGCAATTATAAAAAACGTTGAAATTTATAGAAGTATGTTTTAAATAAACACTTCTAAGAATAAAGGAGCTGAACAAGGGAATTATGAAATTTGATGATATGCACCTTATGTATGGCGATAAAACATATAGCGCTAAACATGGTAGTAAGAAAAGAGCGCAGCCAGTTAGCCATTTTATAAATGATTCAGTAGTAACGGTTCCTCTTACTGATAAACAGCTAGAATTAGTGTTGATTCAGTATACAATCATGAAGGAATTTATCGAAAAAAATAATTTAGAGTTACGATATACCCGCCTTTTTGATTCAAAGAAAAGACAATCGGGCGCTCTCGTAGATTGGTATAAACGTTGGCATTAAAAGGAGCTGTTAAGGATGAATACTTGTAAAAACATTATTTATGGAAACGGTGCTACTTGTGATTTTTGTAATGCTGCTATTGGAGATAGAGCAAGTAAAGTAGATAAGCTCTATATTACTGAAAAGTATTATGACCAGGGCGAAACATTCAAACTTTGTCAAAAGGATTATGACGAGTATTTGAGATTCTTAGAGGAAGAGAAAGAGGCTTATATAAACTTAGTGAATGTAATAGGCTATGAGGCATTAGGAGAACATCAGAGGGGGATTTATAATTGCCTAGTAAACTGAAAAATGCTAAAAGAACGATTGAAACTCAAAAACAGGAGATTGAGTATCTTAAAAGAATGTTAGCCTCTAAAGACAGGCTTATTGATACTTGCAAGGAAACGATTGAAAATCAAGCAGAATCAATAGAAAACATTAATGATGTGAATGAAATTTTTGATTGTCTCATTGAAGAATTGAGGAAAAATCTTACGTATGATGAATATAAACAGGCTTATGATGATTGTATGAATAATCCTGCCTTTCACGATAAACCTGTTGTAAAGATGTTAAATCATGAGCCTATAACTATACATTAGATCAACTTAGGTTGAACTTATGTTAAGCATATGTGTGCGAACAGAAGAACAGAAGTTTAACTTAGGATTAACCAAAACAAAAAAAGCCTGGTATAAATCCGGGCTTTTCTGTTTCTTGCAGGTTTTTTAGGGTAAAATATTGAATAACTCAGTTATCCTTCTCTATTTCATAAAACAATGGCACTGTAATGAAATAGATTGTTTGTTTTCTTCGCTTCAATGTTTGTCTTAGTTCCCAAAAAGACGAGCAAAGAAGCTTTTTTTATGTTCTCTCTCTTTTTCCTGGGCCGCCGCTGCTTCCAGTAAATGTTGTTGCTGCTGTTTTTGTGATGAGCGTATATATTCCATCATTTCTTTATCGCGGCTCTCTATATGTTTTTTCATCTGTTCGGCTTGTTTGTCGAAATTGGCTTGCAACTGTTTGTTGAAACTGTCTTGCAGCTGCTCCATTTTCTTGCTCATTTGTTCGCGATCCATTCGCCTTTGTTCCTCTAATTCTCTCAAATCATTTTTAGAATCGCTTAAAGCTACCTCGTATCTTTCAATCATCCCTAACAGCTTGTTGTTTATTCCTACTAGCTCATTGTTTCTCTCTCTTTGCTCTTTGAAGTGTTCCGTTATTGTTCCTATAATATCCGGGGGTAGTAAATTTTCGTAAGTTTGCGGAACAGTTAACGAATGGTTATTTTCTTCATTTTCGTTTTGCGTATCATCTGTTCCGCTACCGGAACGCTTCATATTAAGTCCTGATAGTACAGTCTTTGCGCCTATTTCTAAAGAAAGGTTTTTATTTTTTATTACGTATTTGAGTTGCGCTAAAATCATTTGGTCTGTATCAGTAAAGTAACGTTTACCCTTGCTACCTGTTTTGAACTTGTAACCGTTCTTCTCTAAAGCAATAGAATACTTTCTTACATTACTTGAGCTTATTTCTAAACGTTCTGACATTTCCTCTGTATTCATGTAATTTTCCTCAATACTCATAACGGCCTCCAATCTGTATGTATTCGCCTTCTGTTCCTTAAACATCATACAGCGTTATTTTCATTAATTCGAGCATGAGATTTTTTTTCCTTTCTTTTTTACTTGCTTTTTGTTCTTTTTCATTCGTGAAAAAATTACATAAAAGCATATGTATCAATGGATATATTATTATTTTATATTCAGTAATTGAAATTACTGTACATATGAATTATAATAAAAGTATCAAAAAAAACAGATTTTTGGGTATGGGGGAAATTTACATAATGAAAAAAGTTGTCGGCTATGTTCGTGTATCATCTGATTCACAAATTGAAAATACATCCATCGAGGAACAAATAAAAAGAATTGAAGCTTATTGTATCTCCCAGGAGTGGGAATTGGTTGAGATTTTTAAAGATGAAGGTTTTTCTGGAAGCAACATAAATAGACCAGGGTATAAAAAAATGATGCAGTATCTTGCGGATCATAAGGGCGAGCTTGAAAGTGTAGTTGTTTTAAAAATGGATAGAGCGCATAGAAATCAGCTGAACTTATTGCAATTTATTAAGGTTGAGCTTGCGGAATTAAATATGGACTTTGTAAGTATTACTGAATCATTTGATACAAGTACCATGATAGGGCGTATGATGTTAGGGATACTTTCAACTTTTGGAGAGTTTGAGCGTGAAGTCATTAACGAACGAACAAAAGGCGGTAGAATCTCGACAGCTTTAAAAAATAAGTATGCAGGCGGCCAGGTTCCATATGGTTATGAGGTAGGAAATGGAGCTGTTAAGATAAATAAAGAACAGGCAGCCATTGTGAAGCGTGTATTTGATGAATTTATAGAGGGGCGCACTTGCTACCGGATAGCTAAAAAGCTTAATGAGGAAGGTATTACAACGAAAAGCAATAAGAATTGGACACCTACGACAATTAGAAGAATGTTAGATACAGAAAGCTATACAGGCTTTAATTCATATAATGGCAGCAAAGAGCAGAACGCGATTAGACAGAAAGATGTTTTCCCTAAAATCATTTCACGCCAAAAATGGAACAAGGTTCATAGTGGAGAAAATAAAGCAGTTTAATAAAGACCAGGAGAACAGCTCCAGGTCTTTTTTTATACCGCAGTAGCTACATAGTAGATAAAGGGTAGTTACTTCGGTAAATACTTCGGTAAATACTCATTATCTACCGCGTTAATGCTACCGCAGTAATACAAGGTTTATGTGATGATTGGAGCCGTTTAGAAAATTTGTAAGAAAACAGAGCCGTTGCTAACTAAAAATTAAGAAAATCCTCAACTTTTACGTTCTTTTTTAATTTTTTTAAGCCTTTATTAATACACGCTACAGTTGAGTGCTTAGGTCTAAAATTAGGATCATTACACAATCTATAAATTGTTCCCTTGCTCATTCCAGAGGCGTTTATTATTTTTGATTGATTAATATCTTTTTGAGAGTCGATCCAATAACCAAATTTAGTTCTTGTTTGTCCTAATTTGTTAAATAGCATATATCTTCACTCCTTACTCATTAGTAAGGATTCTCTCCTAACCGCCCCTTTTTTATACCGCATTCAAAAAAATGGGGTATTATCCAAGCTACTAAGCATATACTCAATTAAGATATCAAAAACGAGACACCTTTTAGAATAATGTCGATATTTTTGTCATAATCATATAGCATGAATATAGATAAGACCGCCTTATAAACTCATATATAGTGGGCGGTCTTTGTTGCGGTTATTCGTTATTTTGAGAATAAAAAGACGCTAAAAAAGACCTAGAGAACGGCTCCAGGTCTTTTTTTATTCTTTTCTATGCCATTTAAAAGAATACTCTTGTTATAACTACCCTTTTTGATGTTGCTATAAGCGCCTACAAGCGAATTAATTACAGCTTTTCGGGTAACTACTCGTTTAGCGGATTGGTTAATGTTTTTATTAACTAAAAATGTGTAGTTTTTCAATATATTACTGAATTTATCAGATATAATTGGACAAAAGAGGGGGAAGTAATTGTGTTTAAAAAGAGACTTGTTTGGAGTAAAAAAAGTATTTGGTATGCTATTGCGATATTAGTTATTATTCCAATCGTGGTAAATGCTTTAATGTTTATACCTGTTGGGAAGGCAGTTTCAACAAATAGTGTTTGGGTTGGTTTTTTCGGGAGCTATATAGGCTCCATTTTATCGGGATTGTTTACGTTGCTAGGTGTAATGATGACTATTAATGACTTGAAGAACAGAGAATCAGAGGACAAGCTACCTAAACAATTAATGGCTATTGATGATTTACTTATGTTTATTGGTCAGCAAAACAGAATATTTTTACAGGGCGTACGAGAGCAATTAGGTGCAGGTCATGTAAATGCACGCTTAGACTATACTTTAGAGGGGCCGGATAATAGTGAAGGACTATTGAAACTGGCAAGCGATGTGAATTTAAACACTTATAAAACAGTTAGAAGGCTTTATGATTCGTTTTCGAGTTTCAGAAGGCCGAATTTGGGTGGAGCAACTATATTGACTGAATCAGATATTATAGGAATTTACAAAGAATGTATTGATGGTTTAAAAGTTGAAAAGCAAAAAATTGAAAACAAAATTGGAAATTAATAATTTACATAATAAAAAAGAGAAGGGATTTCCCTTCTCTTTAGTTTTTAAGAGAACATATCAAAAGGCTCTTTGTCTTGTTTTTCTTGCGGATCATCATAAGGCGCTTGATCTTCTAAATAGTGGCCTGCCTGTTCTTCCAGGTGTCTTAATGCCTCTTCATCGAAGTATTGGCCGTTATCTTCATAGTGTTCCGCTATCTGTTCGCCTTGCTGCTGTTCTATGTGTTCCGGTTGCGGAACGCTATAGACGGAAGGAGAAGCAATATTTATCGGTTTATCTTCTCTGTTCGGCTCCTGGTTCCAGTCGGCTTCTAGAAGGTTGCTCCAGCGTTTTTGTTTATAGTAAAAGTATTTGTCAATAAAGGCGGGAGCTGAACCCTTTTGAAAAAGAATCAATTTGTTTTTATCTTTTTTCCGCACCTGGTCAGGTGTCATGAGTTCTGTTCCTTGCATTGAATAGTTCATACCGTTAGAAGATCCTCGCTCATTATGATTTTGAGAAACAGAGTTAGTTAAAACCGTAGTTTTTCCAAGCATTTTAGAAACAGGAATAGCGGTAGAATCATCATTAGCCTGTAAAATAATTTGACTATCACATGAATCTGATATTTCAGCGGCCACGCCTTCTCCATAGCGGTTTTTAAATTGCTGAATGCCTTGAAAAATTAATGAGATACGTACGCCGCGCGAACGCATGACGGCCATACGCTTTTCTAGGTCATTGATAGGCGCGATATTTGCTATCTCATCTAAAATCATTCTTACAGGTACTTTTAAATGTTGTTTTGGACTTTTACGAGCTTCTTTTGCAAGCTCCTGGAAAGTTTGGTCAATAAATAAAGCTGTTAGCAAGTCAAAACTTGAATCATCATCTCTAGTTAGAACAAATACAGCTGTTTTCTTGTGAGCTAGCTCTTTTATTTGAAAATCGCTTGCAGCTGTTAAGTTTCTTATATCTTTCATGGCCCATAATTGAAGGCGAACACCAAAACCAACTAATATTCCAGAGCGTGTTTTTTCCTCTGCCATGTTGAATATATCGTAAAACGTTTTTGCTTCTGAATCTTCCGGTAAAGCTTTAAACATGGCATTTAACAACTTAGGATTCTTTCCAATTTCTAAGCCTAGCTTTAAAACGCTGGAAAAATGCTGCTCTTCTTTTGGGCGAGTCTCTTTTAGATATAGAATCAATGCAGCATATAAAGCACGTTCCGCCTTTTCCCAAAAGTCGCTGTTTTTAGATTCGCCGCTATTCTTCATAAGTGTATTAACGACTGAAATAGCTTCAGGGCCATTGGTTACATAGTCGAGCGAATTATATCTATCAGACTTAAGAAAATCGAGCAAATTGATTTTATAAATTGTGTAGCCTAGTTTTCTTAGGTGAGCGGCTGTTGCGTTGAAAATATCTGCCTTTGGATCAGTAATAACAAAAGATTCTCCCAGTGTTTCGGATATATGAAGAATGTTAGGGATAGAATAACCGGCAGTTTTACCGCTTCCGCTACCTCCATACACTAAACACATTTGGTTTATATCTCCCTCAATCTCTTGTATACAGGGTTTTTCACCAACAGCACCAACAATCATTCCCTTATCGCTGTTAAAGAACCTTTTAGCAATGTTTTTTGCGCTTTCCCAGTGAGCGGTTCCATATACGCCAATATGTGAAGCATCTTCTTTACTGAATCTTTTGGACTTAAAGAAAATAGCTTTGTAAAAGTAAAATAGATATACAAGCCATAAAACACCTTGAAATATTAAATTGGTGTATAGATCGTGGCCGCTTTGTAAAACCGTATTTGAAGCGTTGCCGAAAACTATTCCCTTAACAGCTAAAAAAGGTTCATCTTTTAAGGATTCAAGCGATATAAGAAGCTTATCAATATCACTGTTTACCTGTATAGCGCTAAATAAGAATGCTGCTAGTCCTCCCAGGATAATATTGAATGCTAAACCTATAGAAATAAGTAACACTAACTTTATAATGAGTCGGTTGTTTTTTAGTTTCATCTTTCCATCCCTCTCCCTTTGCTCTTGTTCCGCTCCTGCTCTGCTTCACGTTCCGCCTCATAATAGGCTTTACGTTGTACTCTCTCAATTTGTCTTTGTCCATCTTTTATCATCTGTTCCAAAAAGTTAAGAGTTACTTTTGATGTTTGGAGGCCGAGTGGATCAGAGCGGGAACGGTCTGAATAATCCCTGTCTTGTTCATAACGGCGTGGTTGCTGCCGCTCTGCTTCAAGTTCTTTTGTATATTCGCGAAATTGTGCGCGGGTTAAATTGCGCTCTGCCTGCCTAACTTTCTCTTGTTCGGCTATTTGTTTTAGCTGCTTAACATGAATTGGATAAATACCAACTTGTTTTCCGTCTAAATCGCGCCCTCTAAAAGCAACATGAATATGCGGCTGCCCTTTATCATCATGAAAGGCAGCTATCCAATCCAAGCGGCGGCCTATCTTAGTTTCAAAAGAAGCCATTGTATCCCTGGCAAGCTCCCGCATATCAATTTTCAGGCGCTTTTGTTCATCTTCACTTAAGGAAATAACCATTTTATGAAGAACAACACCGTTTTTCGGTTGGTCCTCAATCCGCTTCCAAAAGTCGCGCCTGTCTAAAACGTTTTCTTTGCTGTTAAATAAATCAGGGTTGTTTCGGTGTTTTTCCCTGTTAGCTTCAATGTATCGAATGTGCTCTTTTGCTGAATGTATAGGCTTATTTGTACCGTTATGTTTTAGATAACGGAGCATTTTGACGTTAGCAACCATTTGTAATTTCTAAATAAAAATCTAATCTATATTTCTTTTCTTCGCTTTCTAAATCACGAAAAACACATGCAGTAATTCCGCCATCAACCTTAGTAACATCTAAAAACAAAGTGTCTTCATCGTTTATATCTGAACGAAAAGTCCATTTGTGAGGGTCTTCGTAGCAAAAACTAGGTTCCTTATAGCCTCTTGCTTCTAGTTGTAACAACATATGCTTAATCATTTCTATCTCATTGAGTTTCATAATTGTTTACCTCCTTCATTTAGGAACGGGATTCATTTGCATGTATTCATCAAATAAAGCCTTATTGGATTTAATACGGCTATAGTTGTCTATTAGATGTTTAGTAAGACCATTCGCCCAGGCTTTCAAACTTTCTTGCTGCTCGCTTTTTTGTTGCAGCTGCTCCTTCAAGTGTTCGTTTTCTTCTTCCAGGGTAGGAATCTTATCTTTAAAATGTGTAACAACTTGCGCTGCCTTTTGTAGTTTTTGGTTTACATCGGTAAGAGTTTGCTTTAAATGTTCATTTTCTTCCATAGCTCCCGCTAGTTGATCCGCGCCCTCTTTATCAAAACGTGTTTTCATGCGGTAAGCTGTTTCTTTTCGTCTACGCTCATAATCTCCCTTATGAAAGCCGGACTTCATGTATATATCTTCAAGTAACAAAGAAGATAAACAAGCCTCATAAGCTTCTTTTGCGTATAAGTTACCAATCCGCTCAACAAGATTTTTTCCAATATCATTGAACCTTTTATCTAACCGCTCAATTATTTTGTCCTCTGTTACAGACAAAACGGCGCTTGCTTCCAGTGGTCTAATTCGGTGAGCTTCATATAGTTGTAAAGCATTTTCGACAACGTAACCTTTCTTAGATACATTGCCGTATTCTTCCTTTGCTATCTTCTTAAGCAGCTTCACAGCATCGTTATCTAACCTTAAAGAAACAGATTCTTTTGCCATGCTATCCCTCCTTACTATACAACTTAAGTTGCATAAGATAACTCAATAATACAACGTATGCGGAAAGTATGCAAGGGGGATATAGGGGGCGCTAGACACCCTATTTTAATCGTAACGAATGAAATTCGTATACGATTTTAACTCTGCCTCCCCCGACTGAAAGGAGCGGGGCAAAAGGTTTTTGCCCTTTCATTCGGGGAGAACGCTTCGCGCCGCTTCTGCTCCAAAAGTAGAAGGAGAGGCGAAAATTTTGTGCTCTCTTTTTGTTTTGGGAAGCAGCTATTTAGCTGTTAAAGAAAAATAGATCAGGGAGCCAGGAAGGGAAAAATGACATTTTGGTGAGATAACTTTGCAAATTTTGTTATGCAACTTACATTGACTAGCGGGGCATAATGTTGGTATGGTTGTGTTATTAAAACATGCAACTTAAATTTTTATCGGGGGTGCTTCCATGTCAGAAGAAAAGGAGCAGAAAATAATTTCAGCTAAAGACTACGCAGAAATGAAAGGCAAAGATAAATCGTGGGGTTCTAGGCTTGCAAATTTTGCGAAAGAGAAAAACTATCCTTATCCATCGAAAATAGGTAACTACTGGGTAGCTACATACGAACAGTGGGAAGAACTTTTACAAAAGTCAGGATTACAACTTAGAAACCGCGATAAAGCTACAAAGGAAGCGGATCAGTAAGCATTTTTTTGGAAGGCTTTTCAAATAAAAAACAAAAAACTTCTTTTTTTTGATTGACAATGCACCCTAAGTTGCATAAGATAGTGGTAAGCAGAACAACAGCTGCTAAAAAAAACTAAATATTCAGGGGGTTTTGTTAAATGGAATTTTTCCAGGCGCTTGCTAAACTAATTGGTGATTTTGGCAAATGGTTAGGAATACTAGCTTCACCTATTCTTATATTCGTCCTTGTGAAGAACGGCCTTAAGATTATGCAGGCAGAAGATCCGCATGATATGAAAGCTGCTATTGAGGGAATTAAAAGAACTGGAGTTGGAGTTGGGATTGCGTTAATGGCAAGTGTTCTTGCTGGCTTAATCGTAAAATACTTCGCTTAATATTTTTTTACTCTCTTATGCACACAAAGTTGCATAGGTAAGGAGGGGAAGAGTTGCCAAACATATTTAACCCGGTGGAATCAGCACAGGAAGTTATAAGGAGCCTTCTAGAGAAGTTTGCGAGCGACTTTATCACAGCAGGAATGAAAATGATGTCTAAATACATTGCTGCTCCTGCTGATTTTGATAAAATCCCGCACTTTAAGGAATTGCTTTTTGGTTCACAATCAGCAGCAACTTCATTAGTCATTATCTTGCTTTACCTTCGCATTTCTAACTCAATGAAGGACTTAGTGACAGATGAAGATTCACCAAACTACGCGTCTATTGTGGCAGATGCAGCCATAGCAGCGGCTATGATTTGGTCATTTCCGGCGTTTATGACAAAGTTTATGCTTCCGATTGTAAATGAAATAGTTAAATGGATAGGCGGCTTTAAAGTGGATGTGAACACAGCAGGCAAAATATTGGATAGTATTTCGCCAACAGGCGGACTGGAAACAGCCGCCTTTCACATTCTGTTTATGGCTGCTTTATACGGAATAGGAACGCTAGTCCTTGCAATAGCGGGGATATTCAGATTTGCTCACTTAGTAATTGCAATGATATGCGGCCCGGTTTTTTTAGCTACATACGCCAATAAATCCGGCACATTCAAATCATTTTTAACAAGCTTATCAGCAGTTATTTTCACACAGATCATTCATATGTTGTGCTTTGCCTTAGTGGTATGGACAGCGGCAAAAGGAAGCTTTGAAGGCTTATTAATATCATTCTGCTTCATGATTTTAGGAGCAACAGGGCCAGTAATTCTCAAACAATGGATGTTTGGTAGCGGTATTTCAGGAATGGCCGCAGGAGGCTTACGAATGATTGTAAATAGAGCTATGTTCAAAGGTATAGGAAAGTAGGTGAAAGCATGGAAGAATCTAAAAAACTAAAATACGAGGTTCCACGAAACGTAAAAGGGGGAGGGGTGTACTGGAATTTGAACTGGAAAGGATGGGTAGCTTTAATATCCATCTTTTTTTTATCCGGTATTACACTCTATTTCATTCTAGGATACACAATTCTAATGTTTGTAGGCATGGCTTTTTCAATCATAGCCGCTCATTCTGTATTGCAGATTGACCATAAATCAGGCTACTACAATTTTCAATTAATGTTTCAGTATTTAGTAAAAAAGACAAATTCAAAAACACTTACACCACAATGGGGAGGAAAAGAATATGAAAATCAAAAAATCAAAAAGCCAGTTATCACTACCTTTAAAACAAAAAAATGAGAAACCTAGCCTTTTCAAGCGGTTAAAAGGTCAAAAGTTCATTAACGTTCCAGTAGAAGGATTCGAGAATGAAGTATTTAGAACGACAGATGAGAGATATAAAGCAGTTTTAAAAGTTTTTGATCCTGTCAATTTAGATTTGTTGGATACAAACGGAGTGAAAAAGGTTGTGAGCCGTATAAGAGCGGCTCTTAACAACCATACAACAGGGCAACGCTGCCAAATCCTTATTTCTTCTGATTCAATCGACATTAACGGCTATTTACAAGAACTAGACGAAAAAGCGATAAGCAGATCAGAGGAAGAGCAGAAGGCCATCAGAGGCACACAAGAATATTTACAAGATTACAGCTTGAAAGCTCGTAATACGCACAGTTTTTATATTGTCCTGGAATCAAAAGAAAGCGATTATGAAGAGGCTATAAAAGAGCTTCACAACTTAAAAAAGAATGTAGTGGAAAGCTTAAGAGGCGGAAAGATGAACGCAAGAGGGATGCTTGAAGAGGAAATAAAAAACCTTATTTATAACAAACTTTCTCCTACAAGCAGGCTTACACAACCTTATGAACGAGGAATGGATTTAACAGCATGGCAGCCGCCGGACATAGTGAGCGGAAAATATCTAGAATTGGATAATATACGCTATGCCTTTTATACAATCTCTTATTTTCCAAAAGAAGTTGAAGCGGGTTGGATAGATGGAATTATGAACGCTGATGTTGATATGGATATATCTATCTCTTTAGAAGCTAGAGACAAAGGAACCGAAACAGATAAGATTGATAGGCAAATAAACGAGCTTAACATGCGGCTAATGGGTAAAATACCTTCTTCATTAAAAAACAAGTATACAAGCGAGGTAGAGAGCTTAGAACGCTTGTTAACACGTATGCAAGATGATAGTGAGAGCTTATTTAATACCACAATGCTTTTAGCTGTTAGGGAAGAAACAGACGAAAAACTAAACGCTGCTTGCAAGCGCTTAGAATCCGCTATTAAAACAAATCGCTTAAAAGCTAAACGAATTTATAACAATCCTCATTGTTTTTGGTATTCGCTGCCTGTCGGTTATAAACATGCAGAAATTGAACAGCGTTACAGCTGGCCTATGTATGCGGAATTAGTAGCGGCTATGGTTCCTTTCAATTCAAGCGAACTAAACGAAAATACAGGGCTATTTATTGGTATTAACGTAAAATCAGAGGCTCCAGTCATTTATAACGCCTGGGATACATCGAAATACAACAATTTAAACGAGGTTGTTCTAGGGGAGCCAGGAAGCGGAAAAAGTACCTACGTAAAAACAAAGATATTCAGAGAGCACAACTTCGGACAGGTAGAACGGCAATTCATTATTGATCCCGAAAGAGAATATCACTTCCTGCCTGGTGCAAACCATGTAGTTTTCAAGCCTGGCTCTCACTTTGTAACAAATCCTTTTCATATCCGCTCAGTAGTTGTAGATAGTGACGATCCGGCCCAGGAATCAACAAGCATTAGAGATTATCTACCTCAGAAAATTAGCGGAATGATTACATTTTTTAAATGGATTGTTCCAGAAATGAGTTCTTTAGAACAATCGACATTACTTGAATGTATTGTGGAATCTTATGGAACAGTCGGTTTAACACTTCATGAGGATGTTGAAACGCTACCTACTATCTTTCCTACCTTAAGCACATTAGATGACATTATGAGCAGAGCGGAAGGAATGGAGAGAGTTAGAGCGACCTTAAGACCATTCGTGAGCGGTGTATATAAAGGGATTTTTAACGGTCAAACAAATTGGCATTTAACAGCTCCTATAAATGTTTTAGATATTAATGAATTAGATGAATCAATCAGAAAACCGCTCATGGATCTTCTTTTAAAAGACTTGTGGGAGGAAGCAAAGAAAGACCGGAACGAAAAAGTAGGCTTATATGCAGATGAATTGTGGATTTTAGCGGATGAGCGCAACCCTCAATCCCTATACTTCATGTTCTCAATGGCAAAACGTATCAGAAAATACGGCGGGTTTTTATGTGTTGCTACTCAAAACGCTGCCGACTTCTTATCAGTTGGTAGATATGGAACAGCATTAATAAATAACGCTCAAATCAAAACGTATATGAGGCTTTCTAAGAACGATATTAAGGAGCTAGAAGAAAACTTTGATACATTCTCTGAAAGTGAACATGAGATTTTATCCGGTAACAAGCCGCGCGGTTATTGCTTGCACATTGTAAAAACGAAACACGTTGAAATGAGAACTGTAATTACACCAACAGAGGAAGAGAGCATAAAACTTAAGCCTTCCTACCAAGAAAACCAATTACAGGAGGTTGCTATATGAAAAAGCTAAAGGATAAACAAGAACTCACTAAGTTTCAAAAGAGACTTATAGCGATTAGTGCAATTGTATTGGGCGGTTTAATAGCTGCATTCATTACAATTCCAATGATTATAGACATTTACAGGGAAGAGGCGGCGCAAGCCTCTATCCCTATTCAAACAAATAAAGAAATAGCGCCTCATAAAGACAATGAGGAAGATAAAACGCCGGAAGTTCTCCAGGAAACAAAGAGGCTAGCGGAAAAGTTTGTAACAGCTTATGCAACATTGAATCCTAACAAACCGGAAGCTTATTTAAAAGCCATTAAGCCGCTAACAGATGAAAGGGTTTATTACTACTTATCAGCGGATGATAGCCACAAACCAACAGCAACAGAGCACGAAAGGAAAGTCTTGCAGCTTCAAACTTTGCCTATTGATGATAACGTGCCAGGGCGTAAAAAGTGGCAAGTAGTTGCTTATGTAGAGATAAAGGATGAACTAGGAAATAGAAAAAAAGAGCAAATGTGGTATGAGGTGAGCGTTTCTAATAGTCCTGGAAGTTGGAAAATAACAGGTGTAGAGGTGAAATAGATGCAGCTTGAAACTCAAAAGAAAATAGGGGCCGGGATTTTATTGCGGCTCCTTTTTATTGGCGGTATACCCTTATTGTTAACTATCTTACTCATTTGTGTAGCTACATTTGCCGCTATTATGGCCGTTTTTATACATGAACAGGAACAGGAACAACAGAATTATATTCAACAAGGAGTCATTACACCTATTGGAGAGAGGGAGATACCTGCTGAGTACATAAAAATCTATCAAGCAGCGGCTCAAAAATATAACGTCAAATGGGAATTGCTTTGCGCGATTCATCGTGTCGAAACTCATTTTGGAGCGGATTTAAATGTATCTTCGGTGGGCGCACTTGGACATACACAGTTCATGCCGAAAACTTGGGTAGGTTGGTCATATCCTGGGGGAACTCGTTTAGGGAATGCTTCTATACCTAAAAACGTTTTAGAAGACCCATTGGCTATAAAACGGTGGGGCGGATTTGGTGTAGACGCGGATGGAGACGGGCGGGCCGATCCGTGGAATGTTACGGATGCTATCTATTCTACAGCAAATTATCTATCAGCCAGTGGAGCATCAGATGGAACCGTAGCAGGGATGAGAAAAGCAGTGTTCGCGTACAACCAGGCAGGATGGTATGTAGATCGGGTTTTCAAATATATGAATCTATATGCTTCAAATGGAGCTACACAGGTTTCTATTGGCCTTCCTTCAATGCCATATGGAACAGGTAGCGGTAAAGGCTCAGATGCTATTAATAAAGCAATAGCGGTAGGTTCTACCCTAGTTGGAAAAAGCCCTTATAATTTTGGAGGCGGTAGAACAGCGGCGGATATTGCTAGAAAATCATTTGATTGTAGTTCGTTTGTTAGATGGGCATTTGAACAGGGTGGCGTGAATTTAGGGCGTGTTGATAGTACAACAACAGATACCCTTGTGAAACTAGGAAAGCCTGTAAACCCAAGCCAAATGCGAGCCGGAGACCTTGTGTTTTTCGATACGTATAAGAAAAACGGTCATGTAGGAATAGTGATGCAAGACGGCAGAATCTTGCACGATGGCAGCAGCAAAGGCGTTTGGATTAACGATATGAACCATTTTAGAAAAGTATTTTCCGGCGTTGTTCGTAGGGTTGTAGAGTAAGAATTTCACAATCTGATAACGGGAGCTTATAAGCCTCATAGAGAGACTTTTTAACCTTCCATATATAAATAGATTCAAATTATTATAAAACGCCGGAGAAACGAAAATAAACGCTTTTCCGGCGATTATATAAAACATCAAACAAAAGGGAGAGGTTTTAAATGTTAGAAAAGGAAATGAGAAAAAGATTTGATAGAGATTTTGCAAAGTATGGTATGAATTGTACTCAAAAAGCGTGTCTAGAGGTGATTATGAGTTACAAAGAAGAAGGGATAGACATTCACCATACAGAGTTACAAGAAAAAATAAAGTATGGAGGCGTGTTTTTCGATGGTTTTTTAAGTACGATGAAAAGTGAGGGTTTTTTATCCTGGGAAGTTAAGATAGTACCAGGAGAAAACAATTTTCAAATGGTTTGGGATTTAGGACCTCTTTATGAAACTTTAAAAAATGAACCACCAGAACACGAAGAAGACTTTGAGATTTAATAGTTACACAAGGCAGCGGCTTTTATAGTCGCTGTTTTTTATGCCTACATTTAAGAAAAAGAAGGGGCTTTTTTTACTTTTTAAACGCACCTACGCGCGCGAGAAAGGCTATCCCTGTTACTTTGAATTTTTAACAGGGCGCAATTATACATAACTTTGTTTTGTCATTGCGAAAAGATAAATCTTTTGATTTGCTGAAGCAAAATTGTTTTAACAAAAAAATCTGTAAGAGCATAAGGGGTTTTTGCTATCACATAGGGTGCTAGCCCAGGCAGTGCCTGGGTTAAACGTGGGTACACGAAAATGCTCTAAATGTCGACTCACTGTCGACTCAAAAGGCATAAAAGTAGACTCACTGTCGACTCACTGTCCACCTAAAAAACAGTAATGTTGATCTAATGTAGACCTAAAAAAATAGTTTTCCGACACGATAAAAAGCAAAAAAAGGAATGTATTTTTAGAATTTTTAGAAGCACCTACGCGCGAGGGAAAAACATTTAGCTGTTAGGGAATAGGAAATGGGAGTTTCGGGAGGCATGTGATCAGATTTATAGTTTTCCTCAAATAAGCAGCGGATCAGCAGCACCTTTTAAAACTTT